>NZ_JBVJKF010000005.1:152096-415099 GCF_055585365.1 Streptomyces sp. NPDC053432 | reverse complement strand
GGTCGGTCAAGGGTCGCCGTAGGCGATCGCGAAGCGACGCGACGCAGGAGCGCCCTTGAGGGACCGGCCCGACACGGAAGGACGATGGGACAGCCAGGAACCCCCCAAGCCCTTTCCGCCACCGCCCGGCCGTCACCCCCGCAACAACCGCCCCTTGGCCGTGGCGAACTCCTGCGGGGTCAGCAGCCCCTCCCGGGCCAGCGCGGCCAGCTGCGTCAGCTCCGCGACGAACGAGCCCGCCGAAGTCACCGGCTCCGGCACGGGCTCCGGTACGGGCTCTGGCACAGCCACAGCCTCCTCCGCAGCCTCCGCAGCCTCCGCAGCCTCCGCAGCCTCCGCAGCCTCCTCCACCGCCGCCCCCACCGGCTCCGGCTCGATCGGCCCCCTCGTAGTCCTCCACCGCACCCCCTGACGCGGCCCGTCCACATCCACCGACCCAGTCCCCACCCCAGTCCCCACCCCAGCCCCCATCCCCGTGGCCTGCGCCAGCAGCCCCCGCAGCAGCGGGTGCCCCGAGGGCCGGTCGGCCGACCGCACCGTCACTCCCACCGGACGAATGAACATCAGGAAACCTCCACCTGAGGGTCAGCGGGACCCCCCGCCACCCGGTCCGCCGGAATCCGCACCGAGCCCGCGATCCGCCCGCCCGCCGCCCGTACGGCGATCGCCGCGTCCTCGGCCCACACGTGCTCCACCAGCAGCAACAACGCACAGCTCCCGCGTTCGAGCAGCTCCGCCGCCTCCCGTACGTCCTCCGGGCCGATCAGCCGGGCCGCCTCCCGTCCCGTGAGCAGGCCCCGCAGCTCGACGAACTCGTCGAACTCCGCCGCGAGCACTTCCCCCGCCGCCGTCCTCGTGGCCACCAGCCCGTCGATCAGCCGGACGACCCCCGTCTTGCGCAGCCCCATCACGGCCTCCACCGCGGGCACCCGCAGCTGTTCCTCCGGGAACGCGAGGACGATGAATTCCACAGGACCCATGAGTACGTACCCCGTCTCCCACTCAGACCCACTCGGACCCCTCGGACCCACTCAGATCTGACCGTTTCTGACGACTCTTCGGCACACTATGACATAAGCGGACATAGCCTCCATCTGCTTGCTACGTTTCGGTGCATGACCGCTCTGACGGCACAGGTGGCGGAGCCCGCCCCGCCCCCACCCCCCGACGCCCGCGCCCCCAAGCGTCGCGGCGTCGAGCTGGCGCTCCTCGCCGGAGCCGTCCTGATCTCCGTCCTCGGCCACCTCTACGTCGGCCTCGCGACCACCGGCCGCATCCCCGGCCCCGCCGCCCGCTACGCCGCCGGCCTCGCCGCGGCCGCCCTCCTCGCGCACCTGGCGGTCCGCCTCCGGGCCCCGTACGCCGATCCCCTCGTACTCCCCATCGCCGTACTGCTCAACGGACTCGGCCTGGTCCTCATCCAGCGGCTCGACGCGACCACCCCCGCCCATCTCACCGCCGCGGACCAACTGCGCTGGTCCGCTCTGGGGCTGGTGCTCTTCGTCCTCGCCGTCTCGCTGCTCCGAGACCACCGCGTGCTCCAGCGATACGCGTACCTCTCCGTCGCCGCCGCCCTGATCCTCATGCTCGTCCCCGTCTTCTTCCCGGCGGTCAACGGCGCCCACATCTGGATCCGCTTCGCCGGACTCTCCTTCCAGCCGGGGGAGTTCGCCAAGATCCTGCTCGCCGTGTTCTTCGCCGCCTACCTCGCCGCGAACCGCACCGCCCTCGCCCTCACCGGCCGCCGCCTCTTCTGGAAGCTGCGCCTGCTGCCCGGCCGGGTGCTCGGCCCGATCCTCGCGATCTGGCTGCTCAGCGTCGCCGTACTCGTCCTGGAACGCGACCTCGGCACCTCCCTCCTCTTCTTCGGCCTCTTCGTGATCATGTTGTTCACCGCCACCGGCCGGATCGGCTGGATCGCGATCGGCCTGCTGCTGGCCGGCCTCGGCGCGTACGCCGTCGGGACCCTGGAGCCGCACGTGCACAGCCGCGTCGACGACTGGCTGAATCCTTTCGCCTCCATCGAGCGCGGAGAGGGCCCCGGCCAGCTGGCACAGTCCCTCTTCGCCTTCGGCGCCGGCGGCCTCCTGGGGGCCGGCCTCGGCCACGGACAGTCCTTCCTCATCGGCTTCGCCGCCAAATCGGACTTCGTCCTCGCCACCGCCGGCGAGGAACTCGGCCTCGTCGGCCTCGCCGCGATCCTGCTCCTCTACGGACTCCTCGTCGCCCGCGGCTTCCGCGCCGGGCTCGCGCTGCGCGACCCCTTCGGCCGACTGCTCGCCACCGGCCTGTCCTCGATCGTCGCGCTCCAGGTGTTCGTCATCGCCGGCGGCGTCACCGGCCTCATCCCGCTGACCGGCATGGCCATGCCCTTCCTGGCCCAGGGCGGCTCCTCGGTGGTCACCAACTGGATCATCGTGGCCCTCCTGATCCGCCTGAGCGACAGCGCGCGCCGCCCCCGCCCGACGGAGGTCGCACCCCCACCGCCCATCCGAACCGGCACCGAATCCGCAGCCGCACCCAAACCCGAACCCGCACCCAAAGCCAAACCCAAACCCGCACCCAAAGCCAAACCCGCACCCAAACCCAAACCCAGAACCGAATCCCAGCCCCAGCCCCAGACCCAACCCAAATCCCAGCCCCAACCCCAGCACCAACCCCAGCCCCAGCCCCAGGAGCCGAAGGCGTGATCCGCTACATCCGCTGGTGCGCCTGGTTCTGCGCGGCCCTCCTCGTCGCCCTGCTGGTCAACGTCGCCCGCGTCCAGGTCTGGGAATCCGCCGCCTACGGAGCGAACCCGGCCAACAAGCGCCCCGTCATCGAGCGCTACGCCGAGCCCCGCGGCGACATCCTGGTCGACGGCCGCCCGGTCACCGGCTCCCGCGACAGCGGCCAGCTCCTCCGCTACGAGCGCACGTACGGGAACGGCCCGCTGTACGCCCCCGTCACCGGCTTCTCCTCCCAGACGTACGGGACCAGCTTCGTGGAGCGCGCCGAGGACGGCATCCTCTCGGGCACCGACCCCGGCCTCTCCGCCTTCCCCCTCTGGTACGACCTGGCGCGCGGCCGTCCCGCCGGCGGGAACGTGGTCACCACGATCCGTGCCGCCGTGCAGCTGGCCGCGTACAAGGGGCTCGCGGGCAAGCGCGGCGCGGTCGCGGCGGTCGAGCCGGCCACCGGGAGGATCCTCGCGCTGGTCAGCAGCCCCTCGTACGACCCGGCGCTGCTCTCCGGCACGGGCGCGCAGGTCAAGGCGTCCTGGACGCGGCTCAACGCGGACCCGGCCAAGCCGATGCTCAACCGGGCACTGCGCGAGACGTACCCTCCCGGGTCCACCTTCAAGATCGTGACGGCGGCCGCCGCCCTCGACGCGGGCGTGGTCACCGACGTGGACGCCCCGACGGAGACCCCGGACCCGTACCCGCTGCCCGGAACGAGCACCCTGCTGCCCAACGCGGGCACGGGTTGCCAGGACGCTTCGATGGCGGAGGCCGTGCAGTGGTCCTGCAACACGGTGATGGCGAAGATCGGCGTACAGGTCGGCCTGCGCGGGATGGTGGAGGCGGCCGGACGGTTCGGCTTCAACGACGACGGGCTGCGCGTGCCGTCCTGGGTCTCGCGCTCGAACTTCGACACGGACATGAGCCAGGACCAGCTGGCCCTTTCCGCCATCGGGCAGTTCAACACCAGGGCCACGCCGCTGCAGATGGCGATGGTGGCGGCGGCGGTGGCGAACGGCGGCGAGCTGTACGCGCCCTACCTGGTGGAACGCACCACGCAGGACGACGGGGACCAGGTCCGCCGCGGAAACCCGCGCAGCATGGGGCGCGCCATGAACCCGGCCACGGCGCTGCGGCTGCAGCAGCTGATGGTCAAGGTGGTGGAGAGCGGAACGGGCCGGAACGCGGGGATCCCGGGCGCGGTCGTCGGCGGGAAGACCGGCACGGCGCAGCACGGCGTGGGCAACGCGGGCACCCCGTACGCCTGGTTCATCTCCTGGGCCAGGGCGGAGGGCGCCCCGCTGCCGGCGGTCGCGGTGGCGGTGGTGGTCGAGGACGCGTCGGCGGACCGCGGCGAGGTCAGCGGCAACCTGGCGGCGGCCCCGATCGCCAGGTCGGTGATGGCGGCGGCCCTCACACACTGATCCGGCCGGCAGGCCTCGTCCCCAGAGGCGTCGACTAGGGTTTCGGAGGCAGAACAGGCCGACCCCGGCCCCGGCCCCCGACCCCGACCCCGCACGACCCGAGGAGCATCCGTGAGCGAGCCCGCGTCCACCGCCCTGCAGCAGGAGATCGCCCGCGACCTCCAGGTGAGCGAGACCTTCGACGCGGAGCACGAGATCGAGCGCCGGGTGGCCTTCCTCACCGAGCGGCTCACCTCGACGGGCCTGCGCTCCCTGGTCCTCGGCATCAGCGGTGGCGTCGACTCCACCACCACCGGACGCCTGTGCCAGCTCGCCGTCGAGCGGGCCCGCGCCGCCGGGCATGAGGCCGTCTTCTACGCCATGCGCCTGCCCTACGGGGTCCAGGCCGACGAGAAGGACGCCCAGCTCGCCCTCTCCTTCATCCGCGCCGACCAGGTCCTGACCGTCGACGTGAAGCCGGCCAGCGACGCCGCCCTCGCGGCCTCGCTCGCCGCCGGGGTCACCTTCCGCGACGCCCACCACCAGGACTTCGTCCAGGGCAACATCAAGGCCCGCCAGCGCATGATCGCGCAGTACGCGGTCGCCGGCGCGCACGACGGCCTGGTCGTCGGCACCGACCACGCGGCCGAGGCGGTGTCCGGCTTCTTCACCAAGTTCGGCGACGGCGCGGCCGACCTCGTCCCGCTGACCGGCCTGACCAAGCGCCGGGTGCGCGCCGTCGCGGACGCGCTCGGCGCTCCCGCCGAGCTGGTGTGGAAGGTCCCGACGGCCGACCTGGAGACCCTCGACCCGGGCAAGGCCGACGAGGACGCGCTGGGCGTCACGTACGACGACATCGACGACTTCCTGGAGGGCAAGCCGGTGGACGAGCGCGCCTTCGACATCATCCTCCGCCGCTACCGCCTCACGGCCCACAAGCGCCAGCTCCCGATCGCCCCGTAACCCCTCCGCCGCCCCCGCTCCAGCCCCGCCGGTGTCCGTGGCGCGGGGTCCGGGGCTGAGCCCCCTCCCAGCCCCGCCGGCGCTTGAGGCGCGGGCCCGGGGCGGAGCCCGATCCAGCCCCGCCCCGCGTTCGAGGCGCGGGCCCGGGCGGGCCCGATCCAGCCTCGCCGGCGTTTGAGGCGCGGGGTCTGGGGCGGAGCCACAGGGAACGGTGGAAGGGCGGGTAGGGGACCGGCTCCGCGCAGCGGCACCCCGGCCCGGCCCGCCGGCATCGGCACCCCGGCCCGGCCCGCACGCAGGGGCCGCCGGGGCCGGCCGCGCGCCGGGGCACCTCCTCGGGCGTCGAACCTGCAGAGGCACCGGCACGCAGGGCGTGGTTGCGTTCGACGCCCTGCGGGGGCACCCCGCCGCACACCCGGCCCCGCCGGCGCGGGAGTACGACCGGGGGCGCCCCGCCGGCGCGGGATGCGGCCAGCCCTCCGCGCTAGGAGCCGGCCCCCTCCGAGATCGCCGCCCGCACCTCCGCCACCCGCTCCGCCTCCTCCGCCGCGAACCGCTCGCGGTCGAGGGCCTCGGCGATCTCCTCGTCCTGACTCATCAGCAGGTCCAGGTTCGAGTCGCCCATCTCGAAGACGCCCATGTCCAGGTACGCCTTCTGCAGCCGCTCGCCCCACAGCCCGATGTCCTTCACGCACGGCACGATCCGGCTGAAGAGCAGCTTCCGGAACAGGTGCAGGAACTCCGACCGCTCGCTGTACTCCTCCGCCTCCCGCCGCGCGATGCCGAAGTTCTCCAGCACCTCCACCCCGCGCAGCCGGTCCCGCATCAGGTAGCAGCCCTCGATCACGAACTCCTCGCGCTCCCTGAGCTCTGCGTCCGTCAGCTGCCGGTAGTAGTCCCGCAGCGCCATCCGCCCGAACGCGACGTGCCGGGCCTCGTCCTGCATCACGTACGCCAGGATCTGCTTGGGCAGCGGCTTGTCCGTCGTGTCGCGGATCATGCCGAACGCGGCCAGCGCCAGCCCCTCGATCAGCACCTGCATCCCCAGGTACGGCATGTCCCAGCGGGAGTCGCGCAGGGTGTCGCCGAGCAGCCCCTGGAGGCTGTCGTTGACCGGGTAGAGCATGCCGACCTTCTCGTGCAGGAAGCGCCCGAAGACCTCCGCGTGCCGGGCCTCGTCCATGGTCTGGGTGGCGGAGTAGAACTTCGCGTCCAGGTCCGGCACCGACTCGACGATGCGTGCCGCGCACACCATCGCGCCCTGCTCGCCGTGCAGGAACTGGCTGAAGTTCCAGGCGGCGTAGTGACGGCGCAGCTCGCCCTTGTCCCGCTCGGTGAGCTTGGCCCAGTGCCGCGTGCCGTACAGCGTCAGCACCTCGTCCGGGGTGCCCAGCGGATCGTACGGGTCCACCTCGATGTCCCAGTCGATGCGCTTGGCGCCGTCCCACTGCTTGTCCTTGCCCTTCTGGTACAGGGCCAGCAGCCGTTCGCGGCCGCCGTCGTACTCCCAGCTGAAGCGGGCCGAGCCGGTGGAGGGGATCTGCCAGACGCCCTCGCCCGGGACCGTGGTGTAGAGCTCGTGCGTCGACACTGACGCCCCCTTGTCACGCGCACGCGAACGCGAAGCCGCGTACTGCCGTACAGGACCGAACAGTTGGCAGCGTCACACGTTGGTAGACGCGCGGTCAACAAGTCGTGCGCGAGGGATTGACGACCTTGCTGACAAGCAGTCTCATAAGCAGTGACCGCAGGTAACCCGACCACGAGGTGTCCGAAGCCATGACGACGGTGACCGACCGAGCCGAGCTGAGGGACGCCCTCGGCCTGCTCAAGGACCGCGAACAGATCGCCGAGCGGCTGCTCGAATCCTCGGCGAAGCACTCCTTCGACCCCGACAAGGAGCTCGACTGGGACACCCCGCCCATCGACGGCAAGTACTACTGGCCGCCCGAGCTGCTCTCCCTCTACGACACTCCGCTGTGGAAGAAGATGGGGGAGGAGCAGCGCATCGACCTCTCCCGCCACGAGGCCGCGGCCCTCGGCTCGCTCGGCATCTGGTTCGAGATCATCCTGATGCAGCTGCTGGTCCGGCACATCTACGACAAGTCCCTGACCAGCAATCACGTCCGTTACGCACTCACCGAGATCGCCGACGAGTGCCGCCACTCGATGATGTTCGCCCGCCTGATCAAGCAGTCCGGCGCCCCGGACTACCCGGTCTCCCGCCTCAACCACAACCTCGCCCGGATCCTGAAGACCGTCTCCACCACCCCCGGCTCCTTCGCCTGCACCCTCCTCGGCGAGGAGATCCTCGACTGGATGCAGCGCCTCACCTTCCCCGACGAGCGCATCCAGCCCCTCGTCCGCGGAGTGACCCGGATCCACGTCATCGAGGAGGCCCGGCACGTCCGTTACGCTCGCGAGGAACTGCGCCGCCAGATGCTGACCGCCCCGCGCTGGGAGCAGGAACTCACCCGCATCAGCTGCGGCGAGGCCGCCCGCGTTTTCTCGGTGGCCTTCGTCAACCCCGCCGTCTACGACAACATCGGCCTCGACCGCCGCGAAGCCGTGGCCCAGGTCAAGGCGAGCGGCCACCGCCGCGAGGTCATGCAGACCGGCGCCAAGCGGCTGACCGACTTCCTCGACGACATCGGCGTCCTGCGCGGCCCCGGCCGCCGCCTCTGGAAGAGCTCGGGCCTCCTCGCGTAGGCACGACGGTCGTCTACCCTGCGGACATGACGACCGTACGCGCCTACCGCAGGCTGAGCGTCGAGGAGCGGCGAGCCCAACTCCTCGACGCAGCCCTCTCGCTGTTCGCGCACCGGGCGCCGGAGGAGGTCTCGCTCGACGACGTCGCCGAGGCCGCCGGGGTCTCGCGCCCGCTCGTCTACCGCTACTTCCCGGGCGGCAAGCAGCAGCTCTACGAAGCCGCCCTGCGCTCCGCCGCGGACATCCTCGAACTCTGCTTCGCCGAACCCCAGCAGGGGCCCCTCACCCAGCGCCTGAGCCGGGCCCTGGACCGCTACCTCGCCTTCGTCGACGAACACGACGCCGGCTTCGCGGCCCTCCTCCAGGGCGGCAGCGTCGTCTCCACCTCCCGTACGACGGCCACCGTGGACGGCATCCGCCGCGCCGCGGCCGACCAGATCCTCGTCCACCTCGCCGTCCCCGCCCCCGGGCCGCGCCTGCGCATGATGGTCCGTACGTGGATCACGGCCGTCGAGGCGGCCTCCCTGATCTGGATCGACGAGGGCAAGCAGCCCGGGGTCGAATCCCTGCGGGACTGGCTGGTGGACCAGTTCGTCGCCCTCCTGACGGCCACGGCGGCCACGGACCCCGAAACGGCGGCCGCCGCCCGCGCGGCCCTGGCCCTCGAATCCGCGGACGGCCCGGTCGGCGTCCTGGCCCGGCGGGTCATCCCGGTGGTCTCCGAGGCCGCCCACCTCCTGTGACACTGGTGGCGTGAGAAGCCAACCCACCCCCTTCGAGGGCGGCCCGATGGACGGCCGAGTCCTCCCGATCCTGCTGGGCCCGACCGGTCACCCGCCGAAGTGGTACGAGATCCCGGTCCCGACGCCGGACGGCCCGCCGACGGTACTGCTGTACGAGCGGGTCCCGGCGGGCTACTCCAAGCGGCTCGGCCTGCAGAAGGGCTGGAAGTACCAGCACCGCCCGGACGCCGTGAAGCCGAAGCCCCGCTGGCCCTGGACCAAACCGTAGAGCGGCCGAATTCAGCCCCACCGGCGTTTGAGGCGCGTTTTCAGCCCGTCCGGCGTTCGAGGACCGGGGGTCTGCGGGCGGAGCCCACAGTTCCGGGAAGGGGCGGGGTGGGGGAAAGCCCCGCGCAGCGGCACCCCGGCCCGGCCCGCACGCGAGGGGCCGCCGGGGCCGGGCGCGCGCCGGGGCACCTCCTCGGGCGTCGAACGTGCGGCGGCAGCGGACATGCACGACGTGGTTGCGTTCGACGCCCTGCGGGTGCGCCCCACCGCCCACCCGGCCCCGGCGGCGCGGCCTGCGGCCCCGGCGGAACCGTTGGAGAGGCGGGCCACCCCGGCCGGAGGCCCGGCGGCGGGGGTCCCGGTCACGGCACTAGGTCCCGGTCACGGCACTAGGTCGGAGGCGGCGGAGCCGGCGGGGGCTCCGGAAGGACCAGTACCGCCAGCCCCCCGCCCCCCTCCGCCCGCCGGAACGACAGCTCCGCGCCGATCGCCTCCGCCTGCCCCACCGCGATCGTCAGCCCCAGCCCGTGCCCCTTGCCCCCGCCGCTGCGGAACCGCTGCGGCCCGTGCTCCATCAGGTAGTCGGGGAACCCGTCACCGTGGTCCCGTACGGTCACCACCGGCCCGTCCACGGTCAGCACCACCGGCGCCCGCCCGTGCTTGTGCGCATTGGCCACCAGATTCCCCAGCACCCGCTCCAGCCGCCGCCGGTCCGTCTCCACGTGCGCGTCCCGGAGCACCACCAGCTCCGTGTGCCCGTCCGTCCCCGACGCCCGCACCACCCGCCCCGCGAGCCGCCCCAGCTGGTGCAGGTCGGTCTCCACCACCTCGCTGCCCGAGTCCAGCCGCGAGATCTCCAGCAGGTCCTCCGTCAGCTGCCGCATCGTCCGCACGCGCTCCCGCACCAGCTCCGTCGGCCGGCCCTCCGGCAGCAGCTCGCTCGCCGCCTGGAGGCCCGTCAGCGGCGTCCGCAGCTCGTGCGCCACGTCCGCCGTGAACCGCCGCTCGCTCTCCAGCTTCGTCTGCAGGCTCCCCGCCATCGTGTCCAGCGCCCCGGCGACCGTCGACACCTCGTCCTGGTGCCGCGAGGGGTCCTTGGTGCGCGGGTCGCCCACCCGGGCGTCGAGGTCGCCCTGGCTGATCCGCCGGGCCACGGACGCCGTCTGGTGCAGCCGCCGCGTCACGCGGGTCACCGCGAAGGCGCCCACCAGCAGCGTCCCGCCGATCGCGAGCACCGACGACCCGATGATCGCGTTGTCCAGCCCGTTGATGGTTCGCGCGCTCTGCTCGTAGTCGATGGCCGTGGCCAGCGCCCGCCCGTCCGCCGGCGCCGCCGCCCACATCTTCGGGCGGCCGTCGAGGTCCGCGACCATCGTGCCCCGGTGCCCTCCGACGGCCAGCGCCCGCAGCTTCACCGGCAGCCCCACGGGATCCAGCCCCGAACCGGGCGGGAGGGCCTCGCCCGCCTCGTAGGCGCGCGAGACGTCGTTGAGCCTCCCCAGCGCCTTGTCCCGGGCCGTGGCCACGGTCTGCCGGGTCACCTCGACGTGTACGAGCGCACCCAGGAGGGCCGCCAGGGTGCAGCACATCACCACGATGAAGCACGCGGACTTCCAGGTCAGCGTGGCCGTCCAGGCCGGCAGCCGGACCTTCACGGCGAGCCGGCCCCGACACCGGGGCGGCCACCGCCACCGCCGCCCCCGTAGCCGCCGCCGCGCCCACTGCCCGTGCCGGGGCCCGTACCGGCCCCCGTGCCGGGCCCCCCGCCGGGAGCCTTGGTACGCGACGGCGGCCGCCCGCCCGAGGGCTTCGACGGCGCCTGCGGATCGGCCGGCACCCGTACGATCTGTTCGCGCGTCGGCAGCATGGTGAGCTGCTTCTCGTCCCAGGACCAGGCGGTGACCAGCTCGTAGCCGTTGTTGCCGCTGGGCGCGCGCAGGATCACGTCCTGACCGGCCACTTCCACGGTGATCACGCTCTGGGTGGTCGCCATGATCCGGTTGAGCCGTCCGTCGGGGTCCGCCGTGTACACCCGTACGGACATCTCCTTCTCGGGGGCGTTCCGGGCGGTGCCGAACTCGATGCCGATGATCATCTCGTCCTTGCCGTTGCCGGTGAGGTCCCGGTAGTACGGCTTCAGCACCGGGCATCCCGCCCCGCCCGGGGCGTCCTCCGCGTCCCCGTCCGGCTCCCGGCACGCCAGGATCGCGGCGGCGGTCTGCGCCGGCATCCCGTCGGGGCCGACGTCCGTGCCCGGATGGGTCCGCAGCTCCGCCTGGATCAGTGCCACCGGATCGACGGCGTGCACGTCCCTGACCGGCGGGATCCCCTTGACGTACTCGGGCGGGGCTCCGGCCGGATCGGCGGGCGGCACGGTCGCACCCTGCCGCTCCGGCCACAGGTGCACGGGCCCGCGGGCGGTCGGCGTGGCACCGGCACCCACCAGCCCGCCCGTCTCACCGCAGCCGGTCAGCAGGGGGAGCAGCGCGACGGCGCCCACGACGAGGACGGCGGCGGCCGCACGCAACGGAAACCTGTTCACAGAACGCCGCGCCCTCCTGCCCGCGCCACGACGACAGCCGGTCGCGTCAACCTTATGCGGAGCTCCACCCCGTCCGCCCACGTGGTTGACGCGAGTCAACGATCCGTGGCCCGTCCGTATCCGCCCCGTGTCCGGCGCACTGCGCGGACGAGCGCTCCCTCAGCCGTTGGTACGGCCGCGGCGCAGCATCGCGAAGCCGAGTCCCGCCGCGCCGATGGCCGCGATGCCGCCGCCCGCGGCGAGGAGCAGCACGCCCTCGCCGGGACCGTCGGCCAGGTTGCTGAGCCGGTGCACGGTACCCGCCGTCCCGGACGAGGCCACGGGGACGGCGTGCCCGTGGCGGGTGCCCGTCTTGTACCCGTCGCCCGCGAGGACGTGGCCGCCCCGCGGGTCCGGGACGTCCCCGGTCCAGGAGGTGAGCCGCCCGTCGGAGGCCAGCGAGGCGTGCAGCGCCCCGGTACCGCCGGAGACGTGGCCGTCACTGGTCAGGGTGGTGGTGCGGTGGCCGTCGGCACCCAGGATCTCGGCCTGGTAGACGCCCTGCGAGACCCGGTAGACGTTGGCCGTGGACACCCCGTCCGCCAGGGCGAGGGTCTTGACGAGGGTCCGCTGCGGAGCGGACCGCGCGGAGGAGACCGCGGGCACCCCGTCGGCGAGCGCGACGGCGGTGGGCACGGCCAGCAGACTTCCGGCGCAGGCGGTCACGGCGGCGGCACGAACGAGGGTGCGGCGGCGGACGATGCTCACGGGGAGTCCTCCGATGCTGGTCAGTGCCTGGCGGGTCCAGGTGGGACAAACCTAGGGGCCCGCCGTTGCGGCGTGGCCCCGTTCGTGTAACAGCGGAGCCGCAACGTCCCGTCGGAGTCGTTACACATCCGGGGGATTGCCGTGCGGGGCCGCGGCTGCTCCCATGGATGGTGGGGGGTGAGTTCGATGTCGGCTTTCAAAGTACTGCCGTCGGCCGGCCGGACCGGGCGCGGCCGGCTGTATGTCAACCGGCCCGATGGGCAGGCGGTGGCCTGGTACGACCGCCAGGCGAACCGCATCAGCGTGCTGGCGGACGACCACAGGGAAGCGATACTCGCGGCCCTCCGCCCCTATCTGAGCGGGACGGTCTCCATAGGCCCGCCCCCGGTCCCCACGGCCGCCGACCTGCGACGCCTGGCGCTCCCGCCGGACGCGGACCTGGCGCCGAACCGTCCGGGGGAGATCCTGCTCGGCGAACTGGAACACGGCCCGGCGGGCGCCCGGGCCCGCCACCGCCTGCGCCAGGACCTGGCGGCCCAGCAGCGGATGGGCGATGTGCTCGACGCCCTGGAGCCGGACGGCTGGCGCACCCTGCACTGCGTCCAGCTCCCCGGCCTCGGCCTCATCGACCACCTGGTCATCGGCCCGGCGGGGATCCTCTGCGTCCGCACGGCACCGGGCCGCCGCCAGCGGGCCGCCGTCGGAGACCTCCTGCTCACGGTCGGCCGCGCGGCACCCCGCCCGGACCCCCGCTGGCTCCGCAGCGCGGCGGCCTGCGCGAGCCGGGCCCTGGAGGCGGAGGTCACCCCGGCCCTGGCGGTGGTGGACGCCTCCCGCCTGGAGGTGGCCCCCACGGTCCGCGACATCCGCGTCCTCCAGCCCCTGACCGCCCTCGCCGCCCTGACCACCGCCCCGACCACCCTCAAGACGGGCGACGTGGAGGCCTTGTTCGCCCTGGCCCGGGACACACGAACCTGGCTACCGCCGAGGCGCGGGGCTGCGCCCCGGTCCCTCAGCCCGTCCGGCGCTTGAGGACCGGCGCCCGGGGCGGAGCCCCGGGAAACGGAGAAAGGGCGGGCCGGGGACCAGCTCCGTGCAGCGGCACCCAGGGCCCGTCCACCCGCACCGGCACCGCCCTCAGGCAGAAGTCCGCTTCCGCGGCGCGGCAGCCTTCTTCGAAGCCGCCGCCGTCTTCTTCGCCGCGGCCGAAGTGGACTTCGTACCGCCCGACTTGCCCCCGGCCGCCGTCTTGGCCGTCGTCCTGGCAGTCGTCCTGGCCGTTGATTTCGCCGTTGATTTCGCCGTCGATTTCGCAGTGGACCCGGCCGTCGTGCTCTTCTTCGAGCCCGCAGCCGCGGTTTTCCTGGCCGAAGCCGCTGTCGACTTCTTCCCCCCGACCGCCTTCGGCGCAGCCGCAGCCGCAGCCGAACCCCGCTTCCGCCGGATCGGAGTGACCTCGGCGTCCTCCTCCGCCTCGGCAGGCGCGCCGCCGCCCTCCCCCCGGGACTTCTTCGCCGCCCGCACACTCTTCTCCAGCGCCGCCATCAGGTCGATCACCTGACCACCGGCCGGCTCCACCACCGCCTCCGACGGCCCGAACGCCCCGCCCGCCTTCGTCGCGATCAGCTCCTCCACGGCCTCCCGGTACTCGTCCTTCAGCGAGGCCAGCTCCACCTCCCCCAGCGTGGCCATCAGCGCGTCCGCCAGGTCGAGTTCGGCGTCCCGTACCGAGACCGAGGTCTCCGGAGCCACTCCCTCCGGCTCCCGGATCTCGTCCGGCCACAGCAGCCCGTGCATCGCGATCACGTCCCCGACGACCCGCAGCATGCCCAGTCGCTCCCGCCCCCGCAGCGCGTACTTGGCGATCGCGACCTTCCGGCTCCGCTTCAGCGCCTCCCGCAGCAGCGTGTACGGCTTCGCCGCCGTCGGCCCGTTCGCCGCCAGGTAGTACGCCGCGTCCATCTGCAGCGGATCGATCTCCTCGGCCGGGACGAACGACATGATCTCGATGGTCCGGGCGGTGGCCAGCGGCAGCTGCGCCAGATCCTCCTCCGTGATCGGGACGATCGACCCGTCGGCCTCCTCGTAGCCCTTGCCGATCTCGGCGGCCGGCACTTCCTCCCCGTCCAGTTCGCACACCTTGCGGTAGCGGACACGGCCCCCGTCGGCGAGGTGGATCTGGCGGAAGGAGATCGAGTGGCTCTCGGTGGCGTTCACGAGCTTGATCGGAATGCTGACCAAGCCGAAGGAGATCGCCCCGTTCCAAATGGATCGCATCGCTCGCCCGCTTCGTCCGGTTTCGTGGCAGTCTCATCGTATGACGCCGATCACATTGGTGGAGGGCCGTCGCATCGCGCTCAGCAACCTCGACAAGGTCATCTACCCCGAGACCGGCTTCACCAAGGGCGAGGTGCTGCACTACTACGCCACCATCGCCGCCCCCTTCCTGGCCCACGTCCACAACCGCCCGGTGTCCTTCCTGCGCTACCCGGACGGCCCGGACGGCCAGCTCTTCTTCACCAAGAACCCGCCGCCCGGCACGCCCGACTGGGTGAGGACGACCCCCGTGCCCCGCTCCGACGAGCCGTCCGCCGAACAGATCGTCGTCGCCGACATGCCCTCCCTCATGTGGGCCGCGAACCTGGTCGTCGAGTTCCACACCCCCCAGTGGCCCGCCGGCAGCCCCGCCGTCGCCGACCGCCTCATCCTCGACCTCGACCCCGGGCCGCCCGCCTCCGTCGTCGAGTGCTGCGCCGCCGCCCTCTGGCTGCGGGACCGGCTCGCCGCCGACGGACTGCACGCCTACGCCAAAACCTCGGGCTCCAAGGGCCTGCACCTCTCCATCCCCCTGGAGCCGACCCCGTCCGCGCAGGTGTCCTCGTACGCCAAAGCCCTCGCCCAGGAGGCCGAAGGCACGCTCCCCGACCTCGTCGTGCACCGCATGACGAAGGCCCTGCGCCCCGGGAAGGTCTTCGTCGACCACAGTCAGAACGCCGCCGCCAAGACCACCGCGGCCCCCTACACCCTGCGCGCGCGGCTCCTGCCGACCGTCTCCGCACCCGTCTCCTGGGAGGAGGTCGAGGCCTGCCGCACCCCCGATGACCTGCTCTTCCTCGCCGACGACATCGGACCGCGCCTCGCCCGCGACGGCGACCTCTTCGGCCCTCTCCTCGATCCCGACCTGGCGGGGCGACTGCCGTGATCCGCGTCGCCCTGGCCGCACCCGTACGCACCTTGCCGCGCGGGGCCGGCCTGGCGTACGAGCCGAAGTTCGACGGCCACCGCCTCCTCGTCCTGCGCACCGAGGACGACGTCACGCTCCAGGCCCGCTCCGGCCGCATCGTGACCAGCGCCTTCCCGGACCTGGCCGCGGCCGCCCGGCTGCTGCCCGCCGGCACGGTCCTGGACGGCGAGGTGGTGGTCTGGCACGAGGGCCGTACGGACTTCGCCCTGGTCCAGCGGCGCGCGGCCGCCACCGCGGCCCGGGCGGCCGTCCTCGCGCAGAGCCTGCCGGCCTCGTACGCCGCCTTCGACGTCCTCGAACTGGCCGGCCTCGACCTGCGCGCCCGCCCCTACGAACGCCGCCGCGCGCTCCTCGTGGACCTGCTCCTGCCGCTCGGCCCGCCCCTCCAGCCGGTCCCCATGACCACGGACCCCGAGCTGGCCGCCACCTGGTACGAGACCCTCCCCGCCAGCGGGATCGAGGGCCTGGTCGTCAAACACCTGGACCAGCCCTACCCGGCCGGCCGGCGCGGCTGGCAGAAGCTGCGGCACACGGACGTGCGCGACGCGGCGGTGGTCGGCTGGACGGGTACCGCCCGGCGCCCGCAGGCCCTGGTGCTCGTCCTCCCGGTGGGCGACGGGACCCCGCTCGTCTCCAGCCCCCTGACCCCCGCCCTGCGCACCCGACTGGCGGAGACCCTGGCCACGCGCACCCCCTCCGCCGGCGCGGCGTCCGCGTCGACGTCCATGTCCATGTCCACCGTCACGGCGGTCGGCCTGGGCGAGGTCCCCTTCCACCCCCTGGACCCGCCCCTCGCGGCCGAGGTCCGGGCCACGTCGGCCCGCCACCCGCCCCCGGAGGTGCTCCGCCTGCGGACAGACCTCTGACCCCCGCCGGCGGACGGCGCGGGTCAGAGGGGGACAGCTCGATCGCTCGATCGCCCGATTGCTCGATCAGGAGTGGGCACCGCGCCCGGCGTCCGGGGGAGCCCCCGGCTGCGGGTGGGGGCCGGGCCCCTCGACGTGCTCGTACCCGGACTCGCGCTCCTTGCGGACGTCGTCCGGATGGCTGGAGGTGGTGGAGCCGAAGTTCCCGTACCCCTGCATCTCATGGGGCCTGAGCCCGCCGTTGGGGATCTCCACGGGGTCCCGCTCCTCGCGGACCTCGTAGACCGCCCCGCCGTTGGGCAGATGCGGCTGCTCCTCGGGGGCCGGGGGCGGCGGCTCCTTGGCCCGTACCCGCTGACCCAGCTTGAACCCGCCGAGCAGCATGCCGACGACGACCAGCCCGACGACCACGAACCACGCGATGTCGCTGAGAACCGCGTCCACGCTCAGGATCATGTCCATATGACCCATTTTCCCGCATATCCCACCAACATGCGCACTCCTGGTACGCGCTCCGTGTCAGAAATTGATGGGCCCCACCGTGTCCCGCAGCGCACCTGCCCCGATCCGGGCCCCGAGCACCCCGAGGATCTCCGCGCAGATCGCCAGCGCCGTCTCCGCCGGCGTCCGCGCGCCCAGGTCCAGCCCGATCGGCCCGTGGACCAGCCCCAGTTGGGCGTCGGTCACCCCGGCGGCGATCAGTCCCTCCCGCCGCCGCGTCGCCGTACGCCGAGACCCGAGCGCCCCGATGTACGGAACCCCCTCGGCCAGCGCGAACCGCAGGACCGGCACGTCGAAGGCCTCGTCGTGGCTCAGCATGACCACGCACGCGGCGTCCCGCCGCGCCGCGATCACCTTCTTGGCCTCCGCGGCCCCCTCCACGAGCACGGCTTCCCAGCCCAGCAGCAGCGCCTGCCTGCGGATGATCTCCGCGAGCTCACCCCCGCCCCCGATGACCACGTACGGGGCCGAGGGGTAGGCCTCCACCAGCACCAGCCCGGACTCCCCGTACAGCGCGTCCCGCCCGGCCCGCCGCGTCGCGAGCAGCTCCCCGGCACGCCGCCCCGCATCGTCCACCGCCGCCGCGTCGGCCCGTACGACCTCGCTGACGGCCCTGTCGGCGTCCTCGTTCAGCCGGGTCACGAGAGCCACCCCGACCCCCTCCCCGAGCAGCTCCCACCATTCGCCCGGAACGGCCCCCAAGGGCTGCAACAGCACCTCGGCCTGCCCGCCGCACGTCAGCTTCGCCTCCTCGGCCTCGGCCCTGCGCACGGACACCTCGCACACCCGCGCCGTGACGCCGCCCCCCATGGCCGAGGCCTCGGCAACGAGCTCGGCGTCGAAGACCCCGTGGTACAGCCCGCCGACACACTCCCCCCGGGCATCGACGAGCACGGCCCCACCCGGATCCCGCGGCCCGAACCCCTGCTCGGTCACGGGCCGCGCCAAGTACGCCACCCGCCCCTCGGACACCCACCGCCGCGCCGTCTCCACCAGCTCACGCATCCGCGTCGCCCCATCCTCATCGTCAGAGCACGCCACAAAGTGCCTGGTCAGCAGCACAAGGTGGCCTCGCCACCCAACCTACGCAGCCGCCCTACCCCCACCCACCCCCCAATCCCACAGACCCCACCCCACCTCCCTCGTACAGACCACCGGAACCGCCAGGGCCTCGCGGGGCGGTGCGGGAAGGCTCGTTGACGCCGGCATCACCCGTTCGGGGCCTATCGGGGCTCCGGCCCCCGTCCGGGGCAAACGGCTGCATACCGCATGGCATGCTCGGGCCTCCCAAAACCCCTCCCTGGAAGGCGGGTTCATGCTCCGCACGCCCCCTCGAACGACCGTCCTGGCCGCAGGCGGGGTTCTCCTCGTCACCGCCATGGCGGGTTCGGCTTCAGCCGTGGGCTGGGGGAGCGTCGCCGTCTCCAGCTGAAGCACCCCCTCGAAGCCACGGCGAAATCCGTACGAGCAGCCACTCAGGCATGCGTGCAGCTCGGCTGGCCCGTTCCCGATACCTGCTCCCCGTCGGCACTCGCGACGTTCGAGTACTGAGACCC
The DNA here is from genome assembly GCF_055585365.1 of Streptomyces sp. NPDC053432. Taxonomy (NCBI): domain Bacteria; kingdom Bacillati; phylum Actinomycetota; class Actinomycetes; order Kitasatosporales; family Streptomycetaceae; genus Streptomyces; species Streptomyces sp. NPDC053432. The sequence goes on along the minus strand of NZ_JBVJKF010000005.1, from coordinate 396,838 downwards.
CGAGGACATCACGAGGATCAACCTTCCTCGGCGAGCGGGCGGGGCGCCGGATGAGGCCGGCCCCATTCCTCACTCCCACTGTGCCTCCAGACTCGATGTCCGAGACCTCGTCGTTCGCTATCGCACCAGGACGGCGCTCGACATCCCGGCCCTCACCTTTCACCAAGGAATCACCGCCCTCACCGGCGCCAACGGATCCGGCAAGACGACCCTGCTCAAGTCCTGCGCCCTCCTCCTGCGGCCCACCGCCGGCTCCGTCTCTCTCGGCGGCCGGGAACCGGAGCACCGAACGAGCCTCCGCCGCTACCGTGAGGGCATCGGCTACCTCCCTCAAGCCCCGTAGTTCCCGGGTCACTTCACCGTCCGCGAAGCAGTCGCCCTGCCTCGAGCAGGCACGACGGGTGATCCGGGAAGCGCCCGGCTGAGTCTGGCCCATACGCCCCTCGCACGCGCCCAGAGAGCACCAACGACAAAGGCCCGGACTCAGCTGGACTGAGTTCGGGCCTTTGTCGTTGGTGCTTCAGCTGGTCAGCGACACTTACACGCTGAGTGGCTGGAGTGCCCCCGGCAGGATTCGAACCTGCGCACACGGCTCCGGAGGCCGTTGCTCTATCCCCTGAGCTACGGGGGCGCTGTCGCCGGTGTTGCTGCGACGGGTTGAACACTACCAGCTTCCGTGGGGTGATCAGGAACCCGTTTACGCGGTAGTAGGAGGGCGGGTCGCTCGGACGGGGTGGAAGTGGCGAAAACCCGGACGCGGGGGGTCGGGTCGACCTACTCTCGAGTTGTGCCAGGCGTCTCAGGCCGGGTCCTCGTTGTGGACGACAACAAGGTCATCCGGCAGCTGATCAAGGTCAATCTCGAGCTGGAGGGCTTCGAGGTCGTGACCGCGAATGATGGTGCCGAGTGTCTGGACGTGGTGCATCGCGTGTGTCCTGATGCGATCACCCTTGATGTGGTCATGCCCAGACTGGACGGGTTCGGGACCGCCGCCCAGCTGCGGGCCGATCCGCGGACCCGGGACGTGCCCGTCGCCATCGTGAGCGCCTGTACGCAGCAGGAGGTCGAGGCCGGGATCGCGGCAGGGGTGGACGCCTTTCTCGCGAAGCCCTTCGAGCCCGCCGAGCTGGTACGGGTCGTGCGGCGGCTGGTCGAGCGCAAGGACCGGCGTGACGGGAGGAAAGGGGCTCCTGCCGGGAGGGGGCGGGGCTGAGGCCCGTCCGGCTGGGCTCGGTTCGTGTTCGTGATCGGCGCGTGCCGGCTCGTGCTCGGTCCGTGGGCTTCTGTTCACATGGCGAAACCGTTCGCGGGATGGGAGGGCGTCTCCCCTAGGCTGGTCCCGTGACCCCCGCTGACCTCTCCCGTTGCGTCGTACGTGCCGTGCGCCGCGCCGTCGAGGACGGGGAACTGCCGGCGGAGACGGTCGTGCCGGAGCGGGTCGTCGTCGAGCGGACCCGGCCCGGTGGGGTGGGGGACTACGCCACGCCCGCGGCCTTTCAGGTCGCCAAGAGTGCCGGGTGCCGGCCCGATGACGTGGCGCGGGCGCTGGCCCGACGGCTGGGTGAGGTCCCGGGTGTCGAGCGGGCGGACGTCACCGGTGCGGGCTTCCTGAACTTCACCCTCGTGTCGTGGTCCGCTGCGGGTCTCGTACGGGACATCTGCGCGCGCGGCCTCCGGTACGGGTACGCCGACGGCGCCGTCGAGACCGAGCCGTTCTGCTGGGCGCCCACCGCGGGGCTGCGGCAGCGGGTCGTCCACGAGGCCATCGTGCGGATCGTGCGCAGTCAGGGCGAGGGCCACGGCGGGCCGTGGCCGGGCGTCGCGCCCGTCGCCAAGCGGGACGCGGACGTGGTGGCCCGGTACGGCGCCGATGCCGTCCGTTGGGCCGCGCTGACCGTGCCCGCCCGTGAGACGCCCGAGTTCGATGACCGTCTGCTCGTGCAGGGGGAGGCGAGCGAGTCCTTCCGGGTGCGCTACGCCCATGCGCGGAGCCGGGCCCTGCTCAGGAACGCCGCCGCACTGGGCTTCGGCCCGGAGGCCGGGGACCTGCCGGGGGACGTGCCCGCTGCGTCCGCGCTGGTCCGGGTCCTCGCCGACTACCCCCTCGTGCTCGAAGCCGCCGCGCACCACCGTGCGCCCGAGCGGCTCGCCAGGTACCTCGTCGAGGCGGCCGACGCGCTGCTCGACTTCCAGCACTGCGTACTGCCCAAGGGCGACGAGAAACCCTCGGCCGCCCACCGCGCCCGGCTGGCTCTTGCCGAAGCCGCCGGGACGGTGCTGGCCGGCGGCCTGGCCCTGCTCGGCATGGACGCACCCGAACGACTGTGACCCGCGAAGAGAGATACCGATGAGCCGTTCCGCGCACCCCGCCGGACCCCGTCACGCCGATGTGCTGCCCGAGGGGCACTACTCCCCGCCCGCCGACGACCTCAATGCGCTGGACGAGAAGGTCTGGGCGCGGACCGTCACCCGTAATGGAGATGGCGTGGTGACGGTCGGAGGAATCGAAGTCACCAAGCTCGCCGAGGAGTTCGGGACCCCCGCCTATTTTCTTGATGAAGAGGACTTCCGGGCGCGGTGCCGGGCCTGGGCGCACGCCTTCGGCAAGGACGCCGACGTGTTCTACGCCGGGAAGGCGTTCCTCTCCAAGGCCGTCGTGAAGTGGCTGCGGGAGGAAGGGCTGAACGTGGACGTGTGTTCCGGTGGGGAGCTGGCCACCGCGCTGGCCGCCGGGATGCCTGCGGAGCAGATCGCGTTTCACGGGAACAACAAGTCCGAAGGCGAGATCCGCCGGGCCGTCGAGGCCGGCGTCGGACGCATCGTGCTCGACTCCTTCCAGGAGATCGCCCGCGTCGCGCACATCGCCCGCGAGCTGGGCGTGCGCCAGCCCGTGCAGATCCGCGTGACCGTGGGTGTGGAGGCGCACACGCACGAGTTCATCGCGACCGCCCATGAGGACCAGAAGTTCGGGATCGCGGTCGCGGACGGGAGCGCCGCCGAAGCCGTGCGGCGGGCGCTCGGGCACGAGAGCCTCCAGCTGCTCGGCGTCCACTCCCACATCGGCTCGCAGATCTTCGACATGGCCGGCTTCGAGGTCTCGGCGAAGCGCGTCGTGCAGCTGCTGGCCGCCGTACGGGACGAGCACGGCGTGGAGCTGCCCGAGATCGACCTCGGCGGCGGGCTCGGCATCGCGTACACGTCCGACGACGACCCCCGCGAGCCCCACGAGATCGCCAAGGCGCTGACCGAGATCGTCGCCCGCGAGTGCGAGGGCGCCGGGCTGAAGGCGCCCAGGATCTCCGTCGAGCCGGGGCGGGCCATCGTCGGGCCGACCGCGTTCACGCTCTACGAGGTCGGCACGATCAAGCCGCTCGAAGGGCTCCGGACGTACGTAAGTGTTGACGGCGGGATGTCCGACAACATCCGGACCGCTCTTTACGACGCCGAGTACTCCATCGCACTCGTGTCCCGCACCTCCGACGCCGAGCCCATGCTCGTCCGCGTCGTCGGCAAGCACTGCGAGAGCGGCGACATCGTCGTGAAGGACGCCTTCCTGCCGGCCGACCTGGCGCCCGGCGACCTCCTCGCCGTGCCGGCCACCGGCGCCTACTGCAGGTCCATGGCCAGCAATTACAACCACGCGCTGCGGCCGCCCGTCGTCGCCGTGCGCGACGGTGAGGCCCGGGTGATCGTCCGGCGCGAGACGGAGGAAGATCTCCTGCGACTCGACCTCGGGTGATTCCGTTATTTCTGGGGGAGGCCCTCCGAACCCAGAAATAATGGCCTCAGGAGTCACAAGGGGTGTCTCACGCATTGGACCGAGGGTGGAAACTGCTGTCCATTGCGTGAGACTTGTTCTCACCCCGTGTTCTCACCCCGCGCGCAAGCCGCGCGCGGGGTACTGATGGAAGATCGAAAGGCGTAGGTCGAATGATGCGTACGCGTCCGCTGAAGGTGGCGCTGCTGGGCTGTGGAGTGGTCGGCTCGGAGGTTGCCCGCATCATGACGACGCACGCCGACGATCTGACGGCCAGGATCGGCGCGCCCGTCGAGCTCGCCGGCGTCGCGGTGCGCCGTCCCTCCAAGGTGCGCGAGGGCATCGACCCGGCGCTCGTCACCACCGATGCGACCGCGCTGCTCAAACGCGGCGACATCGACGTGGCCATCGAGGTCATCGGCGGCATCGAGCCCGCCCGCACCCTGATCACCACCGCCTTTGAGCACGGCATCTCCGTCGTCTCCGCGAACAAGGCGCTGCTCGCCCAGGACGGCGCGGCCCTGCACGACGCCGCCGAGCAGGCCGGGCTGGACCTGTACTACGAGGCCGCCGTCGCCGGCGCGATCCCGCTGGTCCGCCCGATGCGCGAGTCCCTCGCGGGCGACAAGATCAACCGCGTGATGGGCATCGTCAACGGAACGACGAACTTCATCCTCGACAAGATGGACTCGACCGGCGCCGGCTACCAGGAGGCGCTCGACGAGGCCACGGCCCTCGGGTACGCCGAGGCCGACCCCACCGCCGACGTCGAGGGCTACGACGCCGCCGCCAAGGCCGCGATCCTGGCCGGCATCGCGTTCCACACCCGCGTCCGCCTCGACGACGTCTACCGCGAGGGCATGACCGAGGTCAGCGCCGCCGACTTCGCCTCCGCGAAGCGGATGGGCTGCACGATCAAGCTGCTGGCCATCCTGGAGCGCGCCGCCGACGGGGAGTCCGTCACCGCGCGCGTGCACCCGGCGATGATCCCGCTCACCCACCCGCTCGCCTCCGTCCGGGAGGCGTACAACGCGGTCTTCGTCGAGGCGGAGGCCGCCGGGCGGCTCATGTTCTACGGGCCCGGCGCGGGCGGTTCTCCGACCGCGTCCGCGGTCCTCGGCGACCTCGTCGCCGTCTGCCGCAACAAGCTCGCCGAGGCAACGGGGCCGGGCGAGTCGGCTTACACCCAGCTGCCGGTCAGCCCCATGGGGGATGTCGTCACCCGCTACCACATCAGCCTCGATGTGGCGGACAAGCCGGGCGTGCTCGCCCAGGTGGCGACCACCTTCGCGGAGCACGGTGTCTCCATCGACACCGTGCGGCAGCAGGGCAAGGACGGCGAGGCCTCCCTCGTCGTCGTCACCCACCGCGCACCCGATGCCGCCCTCTCCGGGACCGTCGAGGCGCTGCGGAAGCTGGACACCGTCCGCGGTGTCGCCAGCATCATGCGTGTTGAAGGGGAGTAAGGACCCATGAGCAGCAATCGCACCCACCAGTGGCGCGGCATCATCGAGGAGTACCGGGACCGCCTGCCGGTGACGGACACGACTCCCGTGGTGACGCTCCGCGAGGGTGGCACTCCTCTCGTTCCCGCTCAGGTGCTCTCCGAGCGCACCGGCTGCGAGGTGCACCTCAAGGTCGAGGGCGCGAACCCGACCGGGTCCTTCAAGGACCGCGGTATGACCATGGCCATCACCAAGGCCAAGGAGGAGGGCGCGAAGGCCGTCATCTGCGCCTCCACCGGCAACACCTCGGCCTCCGCAGCCGCGTACGCGGTGCGCGCCGGGATGGTCTCCGCGGTGCTCGTGCCCCGCGGCAAGATCGCGCTGGGCAAGATGGGCCAGGCCCTCGTGCACGGCGCCAAGATCCTCCAGGTGGACGGCAATTTCGACGACTGCCTCGACCTGGCCCGCTCGCTGTCCGACAACTACCCGGTGGCGCTGGTCAATTCGGTCAACCCGGTACGCATCGAGGGCCAGAAGACGGCGGCGTTCGAGATCGTCGACGCGCTCGGTGACGCGCCCGACATCCACGTGCTGCCCGTCGGCAACGCCGGCAACATCACCGCGTACTGGAAGGGCTTCAAGGAGTACAAGGCCGACGGCCTGGCCTCCCGTACGCCCCGCGTGTGGGGTTTCCAGGCTTCCGGTTCCGCGCCGATCGTGCGCGGCGAGGTCGTCAAGGAGCCGCACACCATCGCCACCGCGATTCGCATCGGCAACCCGGCCTCCTGGGACTACGCGCTGGCCGCGCGCGAGGAGTCGGGCGGCTTCATCGACGAGGTGACGGACCGCCAGATCCTGGCCGCCTACCGGCTGTTGGCCGCTCAGGAGGGTGTCTTCGTCGAGCCCGCCTCGGCCGCGTCGGTGGCCGGTCTGCTCAAGGCCGCCGAGCAGGGCCTGGTCGACCCGGGCCAGAAGATCGTGTGCACCGTCACCGGCAACGGCCTGAAGGACCCCGACTGGGCGATCGCCGGCGCTCCGCAGCCGGTCACCGTTCCGGTCGACGCCGAGGCCGCCGCGATCAGGCTCGGCCTGATCTGACGCGCAAGCCGGGTTCCGGGGCGCCGCGAGGCCCTCCGGAACCCGGCAACTCTCCCCGTACGGCCGCAAAAGGGCCGTCGGGGCCGGTCCGGCCCGGCCCCACGCACGTCGAGGGCGGCCGAGGGGTACGACACGCATCGTGCGCCTCCTGTGCGCCCTATGTCGCGAGGGAACCTTCCTTCGATACGCTGTACTTACATCCGCCACCGCGCATATGACCGTGGTGCTGCCCAGAGGGCCTTCGGGTGTCGTACGTTCTCAAGTACATTTCGCAGCGAGCCAGCAAGAGCGAAGTTCTCGCACAGTCACAAGGAGTGTCATCGGACGATGGCCGGTCCAGCGTTCCGCGCCGCCGCCGTACGGGTGCGCGTCCCCGCCAGCAGTGCCAATCTCGGCCCGGGCTTCGATGCCCTCGGCCTGGCTCTGGGGCTCTACGACGACGTAGTCGTCCGGGTGGCCGACTCCGGCCTCGACATCGACATCGCGGGTGAGGGCGCCGACACCCTCCCGCGGGACGAGAGCCACCTGCTCGTACGCTCCATGCGCACCGCCTTCGACCTGCTCGGCGGACAGCCGCGCGGCCTGGAGGTCGTCTGCGCCAACCGCATCCCGCACGGCCGCGGCCTCGGCTCCTCCTCCGCCGCCATCTGCGCCGGCATCGTCGCCGCCCGCGCCGTGACCATAGGCGGCGAGGCGAAGCTCGACGACGCGGCGCTGCTGGAGCTCGCCACCGAGATCGAGGGCCACCCCGACAACGTCGCCGCCTGTCTGCTCGGCGGTTTCACCCTGGCGTGGATGGACGGGGGCAGCGCCAGGGCGATCCGGATGGACCCCGCCGATTCCATCGTTCCGGTGGTCTTCGTACCTTCCAAGCCCGTCCTCACGGAGACCGCGCGCGGCCTGCTGCCGCGCAACGTCCCGCACGTGGACGCGGCCGTCAACGCGGGCCGCGCGGGCCTGCTCGTGGAGGCCCTGACCAGGCGTCCCGAGTTCCTGCTGCCGGCCACCGAAGACCGGCTCCACCAGGAGTACCGGTCCCCGGCGATGCCCGAGAGCGTGGCACTCGTCAACCGACTGCGGGCGGACGGCATCCCCGCGGTCATCTCCGGTGCGGGCCCCACGGTCCTCGCGCTGGTCGACAACGACGCGGCCGACAAGGTCGCGCAGCTCGCGGGCGAGGGATGGGCCGCGAACCGGCTCGCGCTCGACGCCGCGGGTGCGAGCGTGCTTCCGCTGGGTACCCAGGGCGGCTAGGACAGAGCAGAGCCGGCCCGGGGCGGGCGGTCAGGGCAGGCCGCCCGCGCGGAAGCAGCGCGATTGCCGGTGATCGAGAGGGGGAATATCTGTTGGATCCGGTAGTGTTAGTCTCAAGTGCGCATCGGAAGCCGTCATGGCTCGGTGCTCAGTGTCCCCATCCGGGACCACCTTTCTTCCGGGAGCCTCCCCGACTGCTTTGATCACTTCCAGCAGTTTCGAGCACGCTCCGGAATCGGCGTGACTTTCCCACGCTTTCAGCTCGGGGGCTTCTCGCCGATACCACGCAAGCACGTTTCTCTCCGCCGTATCTCTACCGGCGGACCACCGCCCCGGCACGGTCCACACCTAGACCGTTGCCGGACAGCACAACCGGTCGCCGAGCCAGACAGGCCGACGTCCGCTCCAGGGAAGGACCCTTCGTGAGCGACACCACCGATCTGATGGGCGCTGCCGACACCTCTGTCGACACCAGTGCTCCCGCCGCGGGCGCCGCGCCCAAGCGTCGCCGCACCGGCACCGGCCTTGACGGCATGGTCCTCGCAGAGCTCCAGCAGGTCGCGTCCGGCCTCGGTATCAGGGGCACCGCGCGGATGCGCAAGAGCCAGCTGATCGAGGTCATCAAGGAGGCGCAGGCGGGCGGCGGCTCTCCCAAGGCCGCGGCCTCCGCCGCCGGCGACACCGCCGAGGCCAAGCCGAAGCGCCGCGCCACCAGCAAGGCCCGTACGGGCGAGGCCGCCGCCGAGGCGCCTGCCGAGAAGCCCGCCGCCGCTCCCGCGCAGATCGAGATCCCGGGTCAGCCGGCCTCCGAGGACGCGCCGGCCGGCGAGCGCCGCCGCCGTCGGGCCACCGCCCCGTCCGGCAGCCCGGAGGGCTCGGCTCCCGCCACCGTCGTGCAGGTCGAGCAGAAGACCGAGACCGCCGCGGCTCCGCAGGCCGACGCCAAGACCGAAACCGTGCCGGCCGGCGCATCCACGGTCTCCGCGCCCGCCCAGGGCCAGGACGGCGAGGGCCGCGGCCGTCGCGACCGCCGTGACCGCGGCGACCGCGCCGAGCGCGGCGACCGTCAGAGCCGCCGCGAGCGCGCCGCCAAGGCCGACGAGCAGGGCCAGGGCGGTCAGGGCCAGGGCGGTCAGGGCGGCCAGGGTCAGGGCGGCCAGGGCGGCCGTCAGGACCGTGCCGAGCGCGGCGACCGCCAGCAGCAGGGTGGCCGCGGCCAGGGTCAGGGCCAGCAGGGCCGTCAGGACCGCCAGGGTCCCCAGGACAACGGGCCGCAGGACGACTTCGACGACGAGGGCGGCCGTCGTGGCCGTCGCGGCCGCTACCGCGACCGCCGTGGCCGTCGCGGCCGTGACGAGTTCGCTCCGAACGAGCCGCAGGTCGCCGACGACGACGTGCTGATCCCCGTCGCGGGCATCCTCGACATCCTCGACAACTACGCGTTCATCCGGACCTCGGGCTACCTGCCCGGCCCCAACGACGTGTACGTCTCCCTCGCCCAGGTCCGCAAGGCCGGCCTGCGCAAGGGCGACCACACCACCGGTGCCGTGCGCCAGCCCAAGGACGGCGAGCGCCGCGAGAAGTTCAACGCCCTCGTGCGCCTGGACTCCGTCAACGGCATGGCTCCCGAATCCGGGCGCGGGCGGCCGGAGTTCCAGAAGCTCACGCCCCTGTACCCGCAGGACCGGCTGCGCCTGGAGACCGACCCGGGCGTGCTGACCACCCGCATCATCGACCTCGTGTCGCCGATCGGTAAGGGCCAGCGCGGCCTGATCGTGGCCCCGCCGAAGACCGGTAAGACCATGATCATGCAGGCGATCGCCAACGCGATCACCACGAACAACCCCGAGTGCCACCTGATGGTCGTCCTGGTCGACGAGCGTCCGGAAGAGGTCACCGACATGCAGCGGTCGGTCAAGGGCGAGGTCATCTCCTCGACCTTCGACCGCCCGGCCGAGGACCACACCACCGTCGCCGAGCTGGCCATCGAGCGCGCCAAGCGTCTCGTCGAGCTGGGTCACGACGTGGTCGTCCTGCTGGACTCGATCACCCGTCTGGGCCGCGCGTACAACCTCGCGGCGCCCGCCTCCGGCCGCATCCTGTCCGGTGGTGTCGACTCGACCGCGCTGTACCCGCCGAAGCGCTTCTTCGGTGCCGCGCGCAACATCGAGGACGGCGGCTCGCTGACCATCCTGGCCACCGCGCTGGTCGACACCGGCTCGCGCATGGACGAGGTGATCTTCGAGGAGTTCAAGGGCACCGGCAACATGGAGCTCAAGCTCGACCGGAAGCTCGCCGACAAGCGCATCTTCCCGGCCGTCGACGTCGACCCGTCGGGCACCCGCAAGGAGGAGATCCTCCTCAACGCGGAGGAGCTCGCCATCGTCTGGAAGCTGCGCCGGGTGCTGCACGCGCTCGACTCGCAGCAGGCGATCGAGCTGCTGCTCGACAAGATGAAGCAGACGAAGTCGAACGCCGAGTTCCTGATGCAGATCGCAAAGACGACCCCGTCGGGCAAGAACGACGACTGAGTCACCACTCCGTAGACACGGCCGGCCGCCCCCGTCGCACGCGCGACGGGGGCGGCCGCGTGCTTACGGTGCGACCTTCGCCACACGGCGGCCCGGTCCGCCCCCGGGGCCGCCGTGCCGCCCCCCGGCGGGAAACCGCAGGTGAGGGTGGGGTTACAGAGGGTTTGTCGTGGAACGTGCTGCTCTCGCCCCGGTCCGGGGGCCCCCGCGCCCGTGGAACCCTGGAGGACGTTCGGCCGTCTGTGTCAAGGGACAGGGGACCGCATTCCAGGACTGAGGAGAGCATGAGCCAGGACAGCAACGGCGCCGGCCACCGTGCCGCTGGCCGGCGACGCCGTAAACCCGCGAAGCGCCGCAGGGGCCTCGTCATAGCCGCCTGGAGCGCGGCCGGTGTGGTCCTGCTGGGCGGGGCGGGCCTGGGCTGGTTCTACTTCAAGCTCAACGGCAACCTGAAGACCGTCGACATCGACCAGGCGCTGGGCACCGACCGCCCGCAGAACATCGACAACGGCTCGATGGACATCCTCGTCCTCGGCTCCGACTCCCGCGGCGGCGACAACTCCGAGTACGGCCAGGACGACGGCGGCTCCGCCCGCGCCGACACGGCGATGATCGTCCACCTGTACGAGGGCCACAAGAAGGCGAGCATCGTCTCCATACCCCGCGACACGATGACCGCCCGCCCCCCGTGCCCCACGGGCAACGGCAAGACCGACCCCGGCGGTCAGCGCCGGCAGTTCAACGAGGCCTACACGATCGGCGGGGCCGCCTGCGCGGTCAAGACCGTCGAGAAGATGTCGGGGATCCGCATGGACCACTACATCGAGGTCGACTTCACGGGCTTCAAGAAGATCATCGACACCCTCGGCGGGGTCGAGGTGACCACCACCAAGCCCCTCAAGGACTCCTACAGCCACCTGGACCTCCCCGCCGGCCCCAACCGGCTCGACGGCGAGCAGGCGCTCGGCCTGGTCCGTACCCGCCACGCCGTCGGTGACGGCGGGGACCTCGGCCGGATACAGCTCCAGCAGGCCTTCATCAAGGCGCTGATCAAGCAGGTCAAGACCGTCGGGCTGTTCGACAATCCGAAGAAGCTGCTCGACCTCGCCGACACCGGCACCAAGGCGCTCACCACCGACAAGGCGCTCGGCGACGTGAAGTCCCTCATGGGCTTCGCCCAGAGCCTCCAGGGCATCGACTCCCAGAACATGCACATGATCACGCTGCCGGTCACCACGGACGCGGTCGACCCCAACCGCGTGGCCCCCCTGAAGAAGGAGTGCCAGCTGGTCTGGGACGCCCTCCTGGCGGACCGGCCGATCCCCGCCGAGGCCACCGCGAACTCCACCGGCGACAAGGGCACGGCAGGTTCCGTCGTCCAGTGACGACGTCCTCGGGGCCTGCAGGAATAGATGCCGGCCCCCCTCCGTTGAGGGATGCGTCCTCAGAATTTTGACAGGCAGCCCGGTCCTGGCAGACTGGTCTGTCGGCCCCGGTTCACGCAGTGCGCAATTCGGCTCCTGCGACCCGGCGCCCTCCCGAATCTAGGAGACACCTTGAAGCGCGATGTTCACCCCGAGTACGTCGAGACCCAGGTCAGCTGCACCTGTGGCGCGTCGTTCACCACCCGTAGCACCCTGACCGAGGGCACCATCCGTGCCGAGGTCTGCTCCGAGTGCCACCCGTTCTACACGGGCAAGCAGAAGATCCTCGACACCGGTGGCCGTGTGGCCCGCTTCGAGGCCCGCTTCGGCAAGGGTGCGGCCAAGAAGTAGCGCGACCCAGGCGCCGGTCTCCGGTCGCCCCCTGTCCAAGCGGGGGCGGCTGGACCGGCGCCTTTGTCGTCGTCCCGGTCCGTGACCACTTGCACCCCTTTCGTACTTTTACCCCAGGAGTCTCCCGATGTTCGAGGCGGTCGAGGAACTGGTCGGCGAACACGCCGATCTCGAGAAGAAGCTCGCCGACCCTTCGGTCCACTCGGATCAGGCCAACGCGCGCAAGCTGAACAAGCGCTACGCGGAGCTGACCCCGATCATCGCGACCTTCCGGGCGTGGAAGCAGGCGGCCGAGGACATCGAGACGGCCAAGGAGTTCGCGGCCGACGACCCGGACTTCGCCGCCGAGGTCAAGGAGCTGACCGCGCAGCGCGAGGAGCTCACCGAGAAGCTCCGCCTGCTGCTGGTCCCGCGCGACCCCAGCGACGACAAGGACGTGCTCCTCGAGGTCAAGGCAGGCGCGGGCGGCGACGAGTCGGCCCTGTTCGCCGGCGACCTGCTGCGCATGTACCTGCGCTACGCCGAGCGCGTGGGCTGGAAGACCGAGATCATCGACGCCACCGAGTCCGAGCTCGGCGGCTACAAGGACGTCCAGGTCTCCGTCCGCACCAAGGGCGGCAACGGCGCCACCGAGCCCGGCCAGGGCGTGTGGGCCCGCCTGAAGTACGAGGGCGGCGTGCACCGCGTCCAGCGCGTTCCGGCCACCGAGTCCCAGGGCCGCATCCACACCTCCGCCGCCGGCGTGCTCGTCACCCCGGAGGCCGAGGAGGTCGAGGTCGAGATCAACCCGAACGACCTGCGCATCGACGTGTACCGCTCCTCCGGCCCGGGCGGCCAGTCCGTCAACACCACCGACTCGGCCGTGCGCATCACGCACATCCCGACCGGTGTGGTCGCCTCCTGCCAGAACGAGAAGAGCCAGCTCCAGAACAAGGAGCAGGCCATGCGCATCCTGCGTTCGCGCCTGCTGGCCGCGGCGCAGGAAGCCGCCGAGCAGGAGGCCTCCGACGTGCGCCGCAGCCAGGTGCGCACCGTGGACCGTTCCGAGAAGATCCGCACGTACAACTTCCCGGAAAACCGGATCTCGGACCACCGCACCGGCTTCAAGGCGTACAACTTGGACCAGGTGCTCGACGGCGACCTCGACTCGGTCATCCAGGCCTGCGTCGACGCCGACTCCGCGGCCAAGCTCGCCGCCGCGCAGTAGGCGGCCGCGCAGTACCGCGGTAACCACCCGTACCACCCCCCGTACGACAGCAGCCCGGAGGACCAGCGTGAACTTGCTGCTTGCCGAGGTGGCCCAGGCCACCCAGCGGCTGGCCGCCGCCGGCGTGCCCTCACCGCGTTTCGACGCGGAGGAGCTCGCGGCCTTCGTGCACGGCGTCAAACGGGGGGAACTGCACCACGTCAAGGACGCGGACTTCGACGCCCGCTACTGGGAGGCCGTCGCCCGCCGCGAGGCGCGCGAGCCGCTCCAGCACATCACCGGCCGGGCCTTCTTCCGGTACCTGGAGCTCCAGGTCGGGCCGGGGGTCTTCGTGCCCCGGCCCGAGACCGAGTCCGTCGTGGACTGGGCCATACACGCCGTCCGCGCGATGGACGTCGTCGAGCCGCTGATCGTCGACCTCTGCACCGGCTCCGGTGCGATCGCGCTGGCCATGGCGCAGGAGGTGCCGCGCTCGCGCGTGCACGCCGTCGAGCTGTCCGAGGACGCGCTGCGGTGGACCCGCAAGAACGCCGAGGGCTCGCGGGTCACCGTCCACCAGGGCGACGCGCTCAGCGCGCTGCCCGAGCTGGACGGGCAGGTGGACCTCGTCATCTCCAACCCGCCGTACATCCCGCTCACCGAGTGGGAGTACGTCGCCCCCGAGGCCCGCGACCACGACCCGGAGATGGCCCTCTTCTCCGGCGAGGACGGCCTCGACACCATCCGCGGCATCGAGCGCACCGCGCACCGGCTGCTGCGGCCCGGCGGCATCGTGGTCATCGAGCACGCCGACACCCAGGGCGGCCAGGTCCCCTGGATCTTCGCCGACGAGCGGGGCTGGGCCGATGCCGCGGACCATCCCGACCTGAACAACCGCCCTCGTTTCGCGACCGCCCGCAAGGCCATGCCGTGATGGGCGCGATCCTTCCAGTCACCCCCCTGCTGCTTGAGGAGGCCCGCTGATGGCCCGGCGATACGACTGCAACGACGCTACGGACCGCAAGACGGGCCTGCGCGAAGCCGCATCAGCCGTGCGCCGCGGCGAGCTCGTCGTGCTGCCCACCGACACCCTGTACGGGATCGGCGCGGACGCCTTCAGCCCGGAGGCCGTCCACGACCTCCTCGCCGCCAAGGGCCGCGGCCGCGGCATGCCCACCCCGGTGCTCATCGGCTCCCCGAACACCCTGCACGGCCTGGTCACGGACTTCTCCGAGCAGGCGTGGGAGCTCGTCGACGCCTTCTGGCCGGGCGCGCTGACCCTCGTCGCCAAGCACCAGCCCTCGCTGGCGTGGGACCTGGGCGACACCGACGGCACCGTCGCCGTGCGCATGCCGCTGCACCCCGTCGCGATCGAGCTGCTGACCGAGGTCGGCCCGATGGCCGTCTCCTCGGCGAACATCTCCGGCCAGCCGGCGCCCGAGGACTGCGAAGCCGCGCGCGCGATGCTCGGGGACTCCGTGTCCGTGTACCTGGACGGCGGGCCGACGCCCGGCATCGAGCCGTCGTCGATCGTCGACGTCACGGGCAAGGTTCCCGTGCTGCTGCGGGCCGGTGCGCTCACCGCCGAGCAGCTGCGGGAGGTCGTACCCGACCTCGAGGTCGCCCCGTGAGCCCTGAGGGGCGTGGCATAGCGAAGGACTCGTTCCGCATACTCCACGTCAGCACCGGCAACGTGTGCCGCTCGCCGATCACCGAGCGGCTGACGCGGCACGCCCTGTCGCACCGGCTGGGCGGGCTCGTCAGCGGGGACCTCATCGTGGAGAGCGCCGGTACGTGGGGCCACGAAGGCGCTCCCATGGAGGCGAACGCGGCCGCGGTGCTGGCGGACTTCGGAGCGGACGCGTCCGGTTTCACCGGCCGGGAACTGCTGGACGAGCACGTGATCCGGGCCGACCTGGTGCTGACCGCCACGCGGGACCACCGGGCGCAGGTCATCTCGATGGGGCACTCGGCCGGGCTGCGCACCTTCACGCTGAAGGAGTTCACGCGGCTCGTACGGGCCATAGACCCGGCCACGCTGCCGCCGCTGGACGACGGGATGGCGGAGCGGGCGAGGGCGCTGGTACGGGCCGCCGCGGCGCTGCGGGGGTGGCTGCTGGCGCCGTCGCTCGACGCGGACGAGGTGTACGACCCGTACGGGGCGCCGATCACGTTCTTCCGGTCGATCGGCGACGAGATCAACCAGGCTCTGGAGCCGGTCGTCACCGCCCTGACGGGCGTTCCCGCTTCGCGCTGACCCCCCTGGGCGCGGGCGGGCCGCTGCGCGGAGCTGCTCCCCGCCCCGCCCTTTCTCCGTTTTCCGGGGCTCCGCCCCCGGACCCCGGTCCTCGAACGCCGGACAGGCTGGAACCGCCCTGCGGCCCTGCCGCACGGGCGTCGGCGGGGGACCCGGCCTACAGTGGCTCGTACCGGTACCCCACGCGCGGGAGTCGAGTCATGAGCGTCATCACCCAGCCCACGGAACTCCTGCGGCAGCAGGATCCGCAGATGGCGGACGTACTCGCCGGGGAGCGGCAGAGGCAGGCCCGTACGCTGCAGATGATCGCCGCCGAGAACTTCACCTCCAGCGCGGTACTGGCCGCGCTCGGGTCGGCGCTCGCCAACAAGTACGCGGAGGGGTACCCGGGCGCCCGCTACCACGGCGGGTGCGAGTACGTCGACGTGGCCGAGCGGGTCGCCGTGGAGCGGGCCACCGCGCTGTTTGGCGCCGAGCACGCCAACGTGCAGCCGCATTCGGGCTCTTCCGCCGTGCTGGCCGCCTACGCGGCGCTGCTGCGGCCCGGGGACACCGTGCTGGCGATGGGGCTCCCGTACGGGGGGCACCTGACGCACGGCTCGCCCGCCAACTTCTCCGGCCGCTGGTTCGACTTCGTCGGCTACGGGGTCGACGCCGAGACGGGGCTCATCGACTACCGGCAGGTGCAGGAGCTGGCCCGCACGCACCGGCCCAAGGCGATCGTGTGCGGGTCCATCTCCTATCCGCGGCATCCGGAGTACTCGGCGTTCCGGGAGATCGCCGACGAGGTGGGTGCCTACCTCATCGCCGACGCGGCCCATCCGATCGGGCTCGTGGCCGGCGGGGCCGCGCCCAGTCCCGTCCCGTACGCCGACATCGTGTGCGCGACGACCCACAAGGTGCTGCGCGGCCCGCGCGGCGGCATGATCCTGTGCGGCTCCGAGTTCGCCGAGCGCGTCGACCGTGCGGTGTTCCCCTTCACGCAGGGCGGCGCCCAGATGCACACCATCGCCGCCAAGGCCGTCGCGTTCGGGGAGGCGGCGACGCCCGCCTTCACCACCTACGCCCACCGGGTCGTCGCCAACGCCCGGGCCCTCGCGCAGGCGCTGGAGAAGCACGGGTTCGCGATCACCACCGGCGGCACCGACACTCACCTGATCACCGCCGATCCGGCGCCCCTGGGTCTGGACGGGCCGACCGCCCGAGGTCTGCTGGCCGCCGCGGGGATCGTGCTCGACACCTGCGCCCTCCCGTACGGGGACCAGCGCGGGATCCGGCTCGGCACCGCGGCCGTCACCACCCAGGGGATGGGGGAGGCCCAGATGACCGAGATCGCGCGCCTCTTCGCCCGCGCGCTGCGCGGGGAGGGCGCGCAGACCCGTACGGAGGTCGGCGATCTCACGAGCGAATTTCCCCCTTACGGGGATCAATAGGGGCGAGCGGGGCGTACTGCAACCGGGATACGGCCCCCTCGCGTCCTCGGTGGAGGGGACATCGCAGCTAATGTGTGGGGCTGAGATGGCCGGCGATACATCTGGGGCAGCCAGTGCGTGAATATCTGCTGACGCTTTGCGTCACGGTCGCGGTGACCTACCTGCTGACCGGGCCCGTGCGGAAGTTCGCGATCGCGGCCGGGGCCATGCCGGAGATCCGCGCCCGCGACGTGCACCGCGAGCCCACGCCGCGGCTGGGCGGCATCGCCATGTTCGGCGGACTGTGCGCGGGACTGCTGGTCGCCGACCACCTGCGCAACCTCAACGGCGTCTTCGAGCTGTCGAACGAACCGCGCGCACTGCTCTCCGGAGCGGCGCTGATCTGGCTGGTCGGCGTCCTCGACGACAAGTTCGAGCTCGACGCCCTGATCAAGCTCGGCGCGCAGATGATCTCCGCGGGCGTGATGGTCATGCAGGGTCTGACCATCCTGTGGATCCCCGTCCCGGGCATCGGCACGGTCCCGCTCACGCAGTGGCAGGGCAACCTGCTCACCGTCGCCCTCGTCGTGATCACCATCAACGCCGTGAACTTCGTGGACGGCCTCGACGGCCTGGCCGCGGGCATGGTCTGCATCGCGGCCGCCGCGCTGTTCCTCTACGCGTACCGGATCTGGTTCGGCTACGGCATCGAGTCGGCCGCCCCCGCGACGCTCTTCGCCGCCATCCTCATGGGCATGTGCCTGGGCTTCCTGCCGCACAACATGCACCCCGCCCGGATCTTCATGGGCGACTCCGGATCGATGCTCATCGGTCTGGTGCTGGCCGCCTCGGCGATCTCCCTGACCGGCCAGGTGGACCCGGACGCGCTCGCCCTGTTCGCGGGTGGTGAGCGCAACGCGACGCACGCGATGCTCCCCGCCTACATCCCGCTGATCCTGCCGCTGACCGTCATCGCGATCCCGATGGCCGACCTGGTCCTGGCCATCGTCCGGCGTACGTGGAAGGGCCAGTCGCCGTTCGCCGCCGACCGCGGACACCTGCACCACCGGCTGCTGGAGCTCGGGCATTCGCACAGCCGCGCGGTGCTCATCATGTACTTCTGGTCGGGACTCATCGCCTTCGGCGCGGTGGCCTACTCGGTGCACTCCACCTCGATGTGGATCGTCCTCGCCATCGCCGCGCTGAGCGCCGTCGGCCTGATCCTGCTGCTCCTGCCGCGCTTCACCCCGCGCGCCCCGCGCTGGGCGGAGGGTCTGGTCCCGCCGCGCTACCGGCATGCGGCGCGAGCCGCCGAGGCGGCGGCGGAAGCGGCCCTCCGGGACGTCTCGGGCGCCGAACCGGCGCCCGCCAGGCCGGTCGCGGCGGGTGTGTCGGGCGTCAACGGGGCGACCGCCGTGGGCCCCCGTTCGCGCTTCCCCGACCGGCGTAAGGCCGAATCGGCGCGCTGACGACGGGGGGCGCATGTCCGACATGAACGCCCTTTAGCAGACAAGACACTTGCCTGTCGCGCACACACGCGCAGGGTCCCTCTCATGTGTGACAGTCAGCACACCCACCAGGTAAAGCTCTCATCAAATAGTTTGTGATACCGTTCACTAAACCCGGCGACAGAGCCGAAGGACCGTAGTGCGACGGTCCATTGGCCCGAGGACCTCACTCGGACCGGGCTTACGCTCGTCCCGTACGAGTCCCGTGCCCCCACCACCACGCGGAGCAAACCGCCATGCGGTCAAACGACGTCCGATCTCTCCTGCAAGCCGCTGTACCCACGGCTGTCGCCGGCGCTGTCGCCGCTGCGATCAGTGCCGTCGTGGTCGGCGGCAAGGGTGCGCTCGGGGCCGTCATCGCGACGCTGCTGGTGATCCTGTTCATGGGCATCGGATTCGTCGTTCTGCAGCGCACGGCGAAATCACTTCCGCATCTCTTCCAGGCCATGGGGCTCATGCTCTACGCGGCCCAGATCCTGCTGCTCTTCGTCTTTCTCGCCGCGTTCAAGAACACCACTCTGTTCAACCCCAAGGCATTCGCGATCACGCTCGTGGCCACCACCCTCGTGTGGATCGGCGCACAGACCCGTGCTCACATGAAGGCCAAGATCCTTTACGTGGAACCGGACTCGACTCCGGGCGACAAGCCCGGAAATTCGGGACCGAAGACGTGAAGGGTAGGGCCGGGATAAGTGCGCGTTCGAGATCCTGCTATCGTCCGGTGCCATATGCGGCACTGCGGGCGCGGGCACCTGAGCTGACGCCTGTTCCATCGCGAGGCTCGATGCCTGAATGCCGCCCCACCATCCGTAACACCAGTCCAGTGCCGAACCGCGGCTTCGCGCCGCGCCGACACAACGAGGTTGCCGTACCTATGCGCCACGCTGAAGGAGCCCGCGGTGAGTGCTGACCCGACGCAGGTCCTCGCCTTCGAGACCGACTGTCACATCTTCGACGGATGTGGCTTCCCCGGCCCGGGCCTGCACTCGTTCCTCTTCGAGCCGCTGTGGGGCGAACCCGGCACCACCAGCACGTACTTCAACAAGCCGATGCTGCTGGCCCTCCTGGGCTCCCTGATCATCGTGGGCTTCTTCTGGGCCGCCTTCGGCAAGCCGAAGGTCGTCCCGGGCAAGCTCCAGATGGTCGCCGAGGCCGGCTACGACTTCGTGCGCCGCGGCATCGTCTACGAGACGCTGGGCAAGAAGGAGGGCGAGAAGTACGTCCCCTTCATGGTCTCGCTGTTCTTCTTCGTGTGGATCCTGAACGTCTGGTCGATCGTCCCCGTGGCCCAGTTCCCGGTGACCGCGATCATCGCGTACCCGGCCATCCTCGCCGCGATCGTGTACTTCATCTGGATGTCGGTGACGTTCAAGCGTCACGGCTTCGTCGGCGGCTTCAAGAACCTGACGGGCTACGACAAGTCGCTCGGCCCGGTCCTCCCGCTGGTCATGGTCATCGAGTTCTTCTCGAACGTCCTGGTGCGCCCGTTCACCCACGCGGTCCGACTCTTCGCGAACATGTTCGCCGGTCACACCCTGCTGCTGCTCTTCACGATCGCCAGCTGGTACCTGCTGAACGGCATCGGCATCGCCTACGCGGGTGTCTCGTTCGTGATGGTGATCGTGATGACCGCCTTCGAGCTCTTCATCCAGGCTGTCCAGGCGTACGTCTTCGTCCTCCTGGCCTGCAGCTTCATCCAGGGCGCGCTCGCCGAGCACCACTGAGTCCGGCCCACTCCCAAACCCCCTTGTCGTCCGGTGGCCAACCCCCACCGGATCCGTGAAAGAGAAGGAAGAACTGGCATGTCCCAGATCCTCGCCGCCGCCGAAGGCGTCACCGGTTCCCTCAGCTCCATCGGTTACGGCCTCGCGGCCATCGGCCCCGGCGTCGGCGTCGGCATCATCTTCGGTAACGGCACCCAGGCCCTCGCCCGCCAGCCCGAGGCCGCCGGTCTGATCCGCGCCAACCAGATCCTCGGCTTCGCCTTCTGTGAGGCGCTCGCCCTCATCGGTCTGGTCATGCCGTTCGTCTACTAAGACGAGCTGCACCCACTAGTCCGATTAGACGAAAGGCACTGATGTGAACCTCCTGGTTCTCGCGGCTGAGATGGAAAACCCTCTCATTCCGCCGATCCCCGAGCTCGTCATCGGTCTGATCGCCTTCGTCATCGTCTTCGGTTTCCTCGCGAAGAAGCTCCTCCCGAACATCAACAAGGTTCTGGACGAGCGCCACGCGGCGATCGAGGGCGGTATCGAGAAGGCAGAAGCCGCTCAGACCGAGGCTCAGAGCGTTCTGGAGCAGTACAAGGCCCAGCTCGCCGAAGCCCGGCACGAGGCCGCGCGCCTGCGCCAGGAAGCGCTGGAGCAGGGCACTGCGCTCAAGGAAGAACTGCGCGCAGAGGGCCAGCGGCAGCGTGAGGAGATCATCGCTGCCGGCCACGCCCAGATCGCGGCCGACCGCAAGGCCGCCGCTCAGGCGCTGCGTCAGGACGTGGGCAAGCTTGCCACCGACCTGGCCGGAAAGCTCGTCGGCGAGTCCCTTGAGGACCACGCCCGGCAGAGCCGTACGATCGACCGCTTCCTCAGCGAGCTCGAGGAGAAGGCCGAGGCGGCCCGATGAACGGAGCGAGCCGCGAGGCGCTGGCCTCCGCGCGCGAGCGTCTCGACGCGCTGACGGACAACTCGTCCGTCGACGCGGCGAAGCTCGCCGGCGAGCTGGCAGCCGTCACCGCGCTGCTCGACCGTGAGGTCTCGCTGCGTCGGGTCATCACGGACCCGGCGCAGTCCGGTGAGGCCAAGGCCGAGCTGGTGGGCCGACTGCTGTCCGGCCAGGTGGGCGGCGAGACCGTCGACCTGGTGTCCGGCATGGCGCGGTCCCGCTGGTCGCAGTCCCGTGACCTGGTCGACTCGCTGGAGGAGCTGGCGGCCACCGCCGACCTCACGGCGGCCCAGAAGGCCGGCGCGCTCGACGACGTCGAGGACGAGGTGTTCCGCTTCGGGCGGATCGTCTCCTCGAACACCGAGCTGCGTGCCGCGCTGACCGACCGGGCGGCCACCGCCTCCGCCAAGAGCGAGCTGCTGCGCAGCCTGCTCGGAGGCAAGGCGAACGCCGTCACCGAGCGCCTGGTCACGCGTCTCGTCACGCACCCGCGTGGACGTAGCCTGGAAGCGGGACTCGAGTCCCTTTCCGTGCTCGCCGCGGAGCGCCGCAACCGCATGGTCGCCACCGTGACCAGCGCGGTTCCGCTCAGCGACGTGCAGAAGCAGCGTCTCGGCGCGGTGCTGGCGAAGCTGTACGGCCGCCAGATGCACCTGAACCTCGACGTGGACCCCGCGGTCCTCGGCGGAATCCAGGTGCGGGTCGGTGACGAGGTCATCGACGGCACCATCGCGGAGCGTCTCTCCGAGGCGTCCCGTCGCATGGCCGGCTGACCAGCCACCAAGTAGTACAACGCATTCCTAGCGGCCCGGTTGGGCCGTGCAGAACTTGCAGAAGATTCCTGGGGGTCGCCCCCAGACCCCTAAGAAGCTTCAGGCCCAACAAGGAGAGCAGGGAACCCAGATGGCGGAGCTCACGATCCGGCCGGAGGAGATCCGGGACGCACTGGAGAACTTTGTCCAGTCGTACCAGCCGGACGCGGCCTCGCGCGAGGAGGTCGGAACGGTCAGCGTTGCCGGCGACGGCATCGCGAAGGTGGAGGGCCTGCCCTCCGCCATGGCGAACGAGCTGCTGAAGTTCGAGGACGGCACCCTCGGTCTCGCCCTCAACCTCGAGGAGCGCGAGATCGGTGCGATCGTCCTCGGCGAGTTCAGCGGTATCGAGGAGGGCCAGCCGGTGCACCGCACCGGTGAGGTTCTCTCCGTAGGTGTCGGCGAGGGCTACCTCGGCCGCGTTGTCGACCCGCTCGGCAACCCGATCGACGGCCTCGGCGAGATCGCGACCGAAGGCCGCCGCGCCCTCGAGCTGCAGGCCCCGGGCGTAATGGTCCGTAAGTCGGTGCACGAGCCCATGCAGACCGGCTACAAGGCCGTCGACGCGATGGTGCCGATCGGCCGTGGCCAGCGTCAGCTGATCATCGGCGACCGTCAGACGGGTAAGACCGCTCTGGCCGTCGACACGATCATCAACCAGCGTGACAACTGGCGCTCCGGCGACGTGAACAAGCAGGTCCGCTGCATCTACGTCGCCATCGGCCAGAAGGGCTCGACCATCGCGTCCGTTCGCGGCGCCCTGGAAGAGGCCGGCGCGCTCGAGTACACGACGATCGTCGCCGCCCCGGCGTCCGACCCGGCCGGCTTCAAGTACCTGGCGCCGTACACCGGTTCCGCCATCGGCCAGCACTGGATGTACGCCGGCAAGCACGTCCTGATCATCTTCGACGACCTGTCGAAGCAGGCCGACGCCTACCGCGCCGTGTCGCTGCTGCTGCGCCGCCCGCCGGGCCGTGAGGCCTACCCGGGTGACGTCTTCTACCTGCACTCCCGTCTGCTGGAGCGCTGCGCGAAGCTGTCCGACGAGATGGGCGCCGGTTCGATGACCGGTCTGCCGATCGTCGAGACCAAGGCGAACGACGTGTCGGCGTTCATCCCGACCAACGTCATCTCCATCACCGACGGCCAGTGCTTCCTGGAGTCCGACCTGTTCAACGCGGGCCAGCGCCCGGCGCTGAACGTCGGTATCTCGGTCTCCCGCGTCGGTGGCTCCGCCCAGCACAAGGCCATGAAGCAGGTTTCGGGCCGTCTCCGCGTCGACCTGGCCCAGTACCGCGAGCTGGAGGCGTTCGCCGCCTTCGGTTCCGACCTGGACGCCGCGTCGAAGGCCTCGCTGGAGCGCGGCAAGCGCATGGTCGAGCTGCTGAAGCAGGGCCAGTACCAGCCGATGCCCGTCGAGGAGCAGGTCGTCTCCGTCTGGGCCGGCACCACCGGCAAGATGGACGACGTCCCGGTCGAGGACATCCGCCGCTTCGAGTCGGAGCTGCTGGAGCACCTGCGCCGCGAGCGCAAGGACCTCCTGACCTCCATCGCCGACGGCGGCAAGATGTCGGACGACACGCTGGGCTCGATCGCCGACGCGATCGCCGCCTTCAAGCGCCAGTTCGAGACCTCGGACGGAAAGCT
This sequence comes from Streptomyces sp. NPDC053432, assembly GCF_055585365.1. Classification (NCBI taxonomy): domain Bacteria; kingdom Bacillati; phylum Actinomycetota; class Actinomycetes; order Kitasatosporales; family Streptomycetaceae; genus Streptomyces; species Streptomyces sp. NPDC053432. Next base: position 373,498 of record NZ_JBVJKF010000005.1, on the reverse strand, counting down.
CCTGGGCGAGGACGTTCCGGCCGTCAACGTCTCCAAGTGACGACGGAAGGGACCTGACTCATGGGAGCGCAGCTCCGGGTCTACAAGCGTCGCATCCGTGCCATCACGGCGACCAAGAAGATCACCAAGGCGATGGAGATGATCGCCGCCTCGCGCATCGTCAAGGCGCAGCGCAAGGTGGCGGCGTCGATGCCGTACGCGACCGAGCTCACCCGTGCGGTGACCGCGGTGGCGACCGGTTCGAACACCAAGCACGCCCTGACCACCGAGGTCGAGGCGCCGACCCGCGCCGCGGTCCTGCTCATCACGAGCGACCGCGGTCTGGCCGGCGGCTACTCCTCGAACGCCATCAAGCAGGCCGACCGGCTCACCGAGCGGCTGCGGGCTGAGGGCAAGGAGGTCGACAGCTACATCGTCGGCCGCAAGGGTGTCGCCTACTACGGTTTCCGTGAGCGCAAGGTCACGGACTCGTGGACCGGCTTCACCGACAGCCCGGCCTACGCCGACGCCAAGCGCGTCGCGGCGCCGCTGATCGAGGCCATCCAGCTGGACACGGCCGAAGGCGGCGTCGACGAGCTGCACATCGTCTACACGGAATTCGTGTCGATGATGACGCAGAACGCGGTGGACGGCCGGATGCTGCCGCTCAGTCTTGAGAAGGCTGTGGAGGAGGACGGCGCGAAGGGCGAGATCCTTCCGCTGTTCGAGTTCGAGCCGTCGGCGGAGGACGTCCTCGACGCCCTTCTGCCGCGCTACGTCGAGAGCCGCATCTACAACGCGCTGCTGCAGGCCGCCGCTTCCGAGCACGCTGCCCGCCGCCGCGCGATGAAGTCGGCGACCGACAACGCCGGAGACCTCATCAAGAGCCTCTCCCGGCTTGCCAACGCGGCCCGCCAGGCCGAAATCACCCAGGAAATCAGCGAGATCGTCGGTGGCGCCAGCGCCATGGCCGACGCGACCGCGGGGAGTGACAAGTAATGACGACCTCTGTTGAGACGGCCGCTGCCACGGGCCGCATCGCCCGGGTCATCGGCCCGGTCGTCGACGTGGAGTTCCCCGTCGACGCGATGCCCGACATCTACAACGCGCTGAAGGTCCAGGTCGCCGACCCGGCCGAGGACGGCGCGCTCAAGACGCTGACCCTTGAGGTCGCCCAGCACCTGGGTGACGGCCTGGTCCGCACCATCTCCATGCAGCCCACCGACGGTCTGGTCCGCCAGGCCCCGGTGACCGACACGGGCGAGGGCATCACCGTCCCGGTCGGCGACTTCACCAAGGGCAAGGTGTTCAACACCCTGGGTGAGGTGCTCAACTACCCCGAGGCGAACGCCGAGGTCACCGAGCGCTGGCCCATCCACCGCAAGGCCCCGAGCTTCGACGAGCTCGAGTCCAAGACGGAGATGTTCGAGACCGGCGTCAAGGTCATCGACCTTCTCACCCCGTACGTCAAGGGTGGAAAGATCGGTCTGTTCGGTGGTGCCGGTGTCGGCAAGACCGTTCTGATCCAGGAAATGATCTACCGCGTCGCCAACAACCACGACGGTGTGTCGGTGTTCGCGGGCGTCGGTGAGCGTACCCGTGAGGGCAACGACCTCATCGAGGAAATGGGCGACTCGGGCGTCATCGACAAGACGGCGCTCGTCTTCGGCCAGATGGACGAGCCCCCGGGCACCCGTCTGCGCGTCGCGCTCGCCGGTCTGACCATGGCGGAGTACTTCCGCGATGTTCAGAAGCAGGACGTGCTGTTCTTCATCGACAACATCTTCCGGTACACCCAGGCCGGTTCCGAGGTGTCGACCCTGCTCGGCCGTATGCCCTCCGCGGTGGGTTACCAGCCGAACCTGGCCGACGAGATGGGTCTCCTCCAGGAGCGCATCACCTCGACCCGCGGTCACTCGATCACCTCGATGCAGGCGATCTACGTCCCCGCGGACGACCTGACCGACCCGGCGCCGGCGACCACCTTCGCCCACCTCGACGCGACGACGGTTCTCTCCCGTCCGATCTCCGAGAAGGGCATCTACCCGGCCGTGGACCCGCTGGACTCGACGTCCCGCATCCTCGACCCGCGGTACATCGCGGCGGACCACTACGCGGCCGCCATGCGTGTCAAGGGGATCCTGCAGAAGTACAAGGACCTCCAGGACATCATCGCGATCCTCGGTATCGACGAGCTGGGCGAGGAGGACAAGCTCGTCGTCCACCGTGCCCGTCGTGTCGAGCGCTTCCTGTCGCAGAACACCCACGTGGCGAAGCAGTTCACCGGTGTGGACGGTTCGGACGTTCCGCTCGACGAGTCGATCACCGCGTTCAACGCGATCTGCGACGGTGAGTACGACCACTTCCCCGAGCAGGCGTTCTTCATGTGCGGTGGCATCGAGGACCTGAAGGCCAACGCCAAGGAGCTGGGCGTCTCCTGATCCGGTGCGCTCCGCGAGGAGCGCATCCGGTTCGCAGGTTTCGAAGGAGAGGGGCGGGTGTGTCCCGTCCCTCTCCCCACGCCCATTAGAATTTGACCCAACACCCGGCTGACCCGCCGGGTGGTGACCCGAGGAGCCACCTTGGCTGCTGAGCTGCACGTCGAGCTGGTCGCGGCGGACCGCAATGTCTGGTCCGGCGAGGCCACCCTTGTTGTCGCCCGCACCACGTCCGGCGACATCGGCGTCATGCCCGGTCACCAGCCGCTTCTCGGTGTGCTGGAATCGGGCCCGGTGACCATCCGTACCAGCGAGGGCGGCACCGTCGTCGCCGCGGTGCACGGCGGATTCATCTCGTTCGCGGACAACAAGCTGTCCCTGCTGGCCGAGATCGCCGAGCTCGCGGACGAGATTGACGTCCAGCGTGCGGAGCGGGCACTGGAGCGCGCCAAGTCGGACGCCGATGCGGCATCCGAGCGACGCGCCGAAGTCCGGCTGCGCGCCGTAAGTGCGGGGCACTGACCCCGTACCACTGTGTGAAACCTCAGCCGCGGTCCGTTCCGGAATTATCCGGAGCGGGTCGCGGCTGAGGCGATGCAGGTCTGTTTTTCGTCTGTATTCGATGAGCGAGGAGGTCGGTGAAGATGCTCCTCGCTCTGCTTGTGAGCGGCCTGGTCGTAGCCCTGGTGGTGATCGGGCTGTTCGTGTTCGGGCTGCGGCGCCGTCTGATCCAGCGTTCGGGCGGCACCTTCGACTGCAGCCTTCGCTGGGGTGTGGCCGAGGAACCCGACGTGTCCGGCAAGGGCTGGGTGTACGGGGTCGCCCGCTACGGCGGTGACCGCATCGAGTGGTTCCGGGTCTTCAGCTATGCGCACCGCCCGCGCCGGGTGCTGGAGCGGGCCTCCATCGAGGTGATCGCGCGCCGCGCGCCCGAGGGCGAGGAAGAGCTGGCCCTGCTGTCCGACGCCGTCGTGCTCGGCTGTCTCCACCAGGGGACGCGCCTGGAGCTGGCGATGAGCGAGGACGCGCTGACCGGGTTCCTGGCGTGGCTGGAGGCCGCCCCGCCCGGGCAGAGGGTCAACGTCGCGTAGGCGCGTACCGCGTACAGGACGTGGAGAAGCCGGGAAGACGGGGGCGGACCCGTCTTCCCGGCTTCCGTCCTTACTGCCCCGCCGGCCTTACTGGAGACCGGTGTGGATCGCGTTCGCGAGTTCACCGTTCGTGGTGTCGCCGCTGAACTCCCAGAAGAAGGCGCCCTTGAGTCCCTGCTGCTTGGCCCAGGTCATCTTCCCGGCGATCGTGGCGGGGGTGTCGTAGCTCCACCAGTTGCTGCCGCACTTGGCGTAGGCCGTGCCGGCGACGGTGCCGGTGGCCGGGCAGCTGTTCTTCAGCACCTTGTAGTCCTCGATGCCCTGCTCGTAGGTGCCCTGCGCGGGGCCGGTGGCGGTGCCGCCAGGGGCGGCCTGGGTGACGCCGGTCCAGCCGCGGCCGTAGAAGCCGATGCCGAGGTTGAGCTTGGAGCCGGGGATGCCCTTGCCCTTGAGCTTGGTGATGGCCGCCTCGGAGTTGAAGCCGGCGATCGGGATGCCGGCGTACGAGGTGAGGGGGGAGTGCGGTGCGGTCGGGCCCTTGGCGTCCCACGCGCCGAAGAAGTCGTAGGTCATGACGTTGTAGAAGTCCGCGTACTGCGCGGCGCCCGCGTAGTCGGCCAGGTCGAGCTTGCCGCCGTTGGAGCCGTCCGCGGAGATCGCGGCGGTGACCAGGTTGGAGCCGCCGAACTTCGCGCGCAGCGCCGACATCAGGTTCTTGAACGCGGCCGCGCCGCTGGTGTCGCAGGACAGACCGCAGGCGTTCGGGTACTCCCAGTCGATGTCGATGCCGTCGAAGACGTCGGCCCAGCGCGGGTCCTCGACCAGGTTGTAGCAGGACTGGGCGAAGGCGGCCGGGTTGGCCGCGGCCTGGCCGAAGCCGCCGGACCAGGTCCAGCCGCCGAAGGACCACAGGACCTTGATGTTCGGGTACTGCTTCTTCAGCTTGCGCAGCTGGTTGAAGTTGCCGCGCAGCGGCTGGTCCCAGGTGTCGGCGACGCCGTCGACGCTCTGGTCGGCGGTGTACGCCTTGTCGTAGTCGGCGTAGGCGTCACCGATGGTGCACTGGCCGTTCTGGACGTTGCCGAACGCGTAGTTGATGTGGGTGATCTTCGCGGCCGAGCCGGAGGTGACCAGGTTCTTCACGTGGTAGTTGCGGCCGTAGACGCCCCACTCGGTGAAGTAGCCGAGCTTGACGGGGCCGCCGGGCTGCGGGGGCTCGGTGGTGCCGCCGGTGGTGGTGACCGCGAGGCTGCCGGAGGAGGGGCCGGTCTGGTCGATGGTGTCGCGGGCGGTGACGGTGTAGGTGTACGTGGTGGCCTTGGTCAGCCCGGAGTCCGCGTACGTGGTGCCGGTGACCGTCGCGATCTTCGTGCCGCCGCGGTAGACGTCGTAGTTCTTGACGCCCTTGTCGTCGGTGGCCGCCCCCCAGCTCAGGGTCAGCGAGGTCTCGGTGACCCCGCTCGCGGTGGGGGTGCCCGGTGCGGTGGGGGGAGCGTCACCGGGCTGGGTGGTGCCGTCGCAGGAGCCGCCGTTGACCTTGCAGCCGCTGGGGGAGCCGCCGCCGGTGCCGTTGAAGCCGAAGCTGGCGGTGGCGCCGGGGGCGAGGGTGCCGTTCCAGCCGACGTTCTTGCCGGTCCAGTGGGTGCCCGAGCTGGTGACGGTGCCGTCCCAGGCGGAGGTGACCGCGGTGCCGGCGGGGAAGTCCCATTCGACGGTCCACGAGGTGATGGTCGTGGTGCCGGTGTTCTTGACCGTCCACTTGCCCTCGAAGCCGGTGCCCCAGTCGGAGACCTTGGTGTACGTCGCGGTCGCGGAAGCGGCGGCCTGGGCCGGTCCGGCGAGCGCGACGAGCCCGGTGACGGGCACGGCGAGGGCGGCGACGACGGCCGCGACTCTGGTGAAGAACCGGCTGCGCCTGGTGCGGGGTGGGGATGCTGTGCTCAAGGGTGCTCCTCCGTAGGTCCGTCTGCGTCGTGGGGCCGACGTCGACATGGGGGTGGGACCTGCGCCGCCCGTGAGCACGCTTTGTCATGGCACGCTCACCACAGTGTTGCGGTGAGCGTAGAAAGGTCTGGACCAACCGTCAAGAGGTCCAGACCGGTGTCCGCGGGGCTCTGCTAGAGGCCCAACTCCTGTGCCAGTACGGCTGCTTGGAGGCGGCTGCGGAGTTCCAGCTTGCCCAGGAGGCGGCTCACGTGCGTCTTCGCCGTCGCCTCCGCCATGTCCAGCCGTACGGCGATCTCCGCGTTCGACAGCCCCTCGCCCAGGCACGACAGCACCTCGCGCTCCCGGCGGGTCAGCGTCTCCAGGGCCGGCGGGGCGGCGGGCCGGGCCGGGCGCGCCGGGGCCGCGAACTCCGCGATCAGCCGCCGCGTCACCGCCGGGGAGATCAGGCCCTCCCCGCGCGCCACGGTCCGTACCGCCCCGATCAGCTCCGCCGCCTCCGCGTTCTTCAGCAGGAAGCCCGCCGCGCCCGCCCGCAACGCCCCGAACACGTACGCGTCGAGGTCGAAGGTGGTCAGTACGAGGACGTCCGCCAGCCCGTCCGCGACCACCTGGCGGGTCGCCGACACCCCGTCGAGCTTCGGCATCTGCACGTCCATGAGGACGAGGTCCGGCCGCAGCTCCCGGGCCAGGCGCACCGCTTCCTCCCCGTCGGCGGCCTCGCCCACCACCTCGATGTCGCCCGCGCTGCGCAGGATCAGCACCAGTCCCGCTCGTACCGCGCTCTGGTCCTCCGCCACCACCACCCGGATGGTCATGCCTCCACCGCCTCCAGTTCCGCGGGCAGGATCGCCCGCACCCGCCACGATCCACCGCTGTGGCCCGCCTCGAACTCCCCGCCGAGCAGTTCCGCCCGCTCCCGCATGCCGACCAGCCCGGCCCCGGAGCCCGGCGCGCGGGGGCCGGGGCGGTCCCCGTAAGGGGAGTCCACCGCCACTGTCAGGGCGGCGTCGGTGCGCACCACGCGGACCGTGACCGTGCCCGGGCAGGCGTGCTTCAGGGCGTTGGTCAGCGACTCCTGGACGATCCTGTACGCCGCCAGCTCCACCGGCGCCGGCAGGGCCAGGCCGGGGGGCCGCTCGTCGGCGAGCACGAAGTCCAGCCCGCTCGCCGATCCGTTGGTCCGGGCCTGCTCCAGGAGGGCCTCCAGCCCGTCCAGAGAGGGCACGGCGGCCGCCTCCTGCTCCGCCCCGGCGTCGCGCAGCAGCCCGATCAGCCGACGCATCTCGGCCAGCCCCTGCACGCTGTTCTCCCGGATCACCCCGAGCGCCTCCCGGCTGGTCTCCACCCGGTCGATGGTCAGCGCGGCGGTGGAGTGGATGGCGATGGCCGAGAGGTGGTTGGCCACCATGTCGTGCAGCTCCCGCGCCATCCGGGCCCGCTCGGCGGCCACGGCCTGGCTGCGGTCCATCTCGGCCAGCAGCGCGGTCTGCTCGGCGCGCAGCCGGGCGGCCTCGGCGGCCTCCCGGTGATTGCGCAGGGTGGCGCCGGTCAGTGCGGGGGCGAAGCTCACGATGCCGGTGATCGTGCCGATCAGCAGGGCCTGCGGGGTGCGCAGCCAGGCCACCGACGCGATGGTGACCACGACGGTGATCAGGCCGGTGGTGACGGGAAGGCGGCGGGCCATGGAGGGCGTGCCGTACACGACGGCTGCGTACATCAGATCCGTGAAGATCACGACGGTGGCGAGGCTGCCGACCGTGAACTGGTCGGCGATCACCCCGGCGGTGCCGACGGCCAGGGTCAGGGTCGGCAGGGTCCGGCGCACCAGTTCCATCGAGCCGAGGAGCACGAGCGGGACCAGGGCCGCCCAGGCCGGCAGCGCGTCCCGGCCGGGGCTGCTGTAGACGCCGAGCGACCAGAACAGCAGGCCCGCGGCCGTGCTGACCACCGCGAGGAGGACGTCGTCACGGTGGGGGCGCAGGTTCTTCCGGGTCACGGTCCCATCCAACAGGGTGTGCGGGCTCCGCACCTCGGCGGAGAGGGCGAGGTGCGGGTACATCGAACGATGCAGGCCCACATGGTCAGTGGAGACGACGTATCGGGACCGGCCGGACGGGAGCCTTGGAGGGAACGGAGAAACCGAGCGGACGGAGAGTCCCGTGATCGTCGCGCTGATCATCGCCTGCGAGGCCGGCTTCTGGGTGCTGCTGGCGGCCGGCCTGGCCCTGCGCTACCTCGCGAAGCGCCCCGGGCTCGGGGCGGCGGTCCTGCTGTGCGAGCCCCTGATGGAGCTGGTCCTGCTGGTGGTCACCACGGTCGACCTCAAGAACGGTGCGGAGCCGGACTGGAAGCACGGACTGGCCGCCCTGTACATCGGCTACACCGTCGCCTACGGCCACTACACCGTCACATGGCTCGACGGCCACGCCGCGCACCGGCTGGCCGGGGGACCGAGGCCGGCCGGCCCCGGACACGGCAAGGCCCGGGCCGTCCACGAGTGGAAGCTGTGGCTGCGCACGGTCGTCGCCGCGGCCGTGGCCCTCGGCCTGCTCCAGGCCGCGATCGCGTACGTGGGCGACGCGGGCGACGTGAGCTCGCTCCGGGCCTGGCAGGCCGGTGCGCTGCGGGCGGTCGGCATCCACGCCCTGATCGCCGCCACGTACACGATCTGGCCGAAAAAGGCCCCTGCGGCGCAGGGGCCGCAGCCGGATCGTGTCCAGCCGGACGGCGTCCGGCCGGGTCGCCGCTAGCGTTCGCCGCCGGGGACCCACAGCACGTCGCCGACCTCCTTGTTGGCCACCCGCGCCAGGATGAACAGGAGGTCGGACAGGCGGTTGAGGTAGGTGGCGGTCAGCGGGTTCATCACCTCGCCGTGCACCTCCAGCGCCGCCCAGGTGGAGCGCTCGGCGCGGCGGACGACGGTGCAGGCCTGGTGCAGCAGGGCCGCGCCGGGGGTGCCGCCGGGGAGGATGAAGCTGCGCAGCTTCTCCACCTGCTCCAGGTACGTGTCGCAGTCCGCCTCCAGCTTGTCGACGTAGAACTGCTCCACGCGCAGCGGCGGGTACTCCGGGTTCTCGACGACGGGGGTGCACAGGTCCGCGCCGACGTCGAACAGGTCGTTCTGCACGCGGACCAGGACCTTCACGACCTCCGCGGGCAGGCCGCCGAGCGCGATCGCCGTCCCGATGGCCGCGTTGGCCTCGTTGGCGTCGGCGTACGCGGAGATCCGCAGGTCGGTCTTGGCCGTACGGCTCATGTCGCCGAGGGCGGTCGTGCCCTTGTCGCCGGTACGGGTGTAGATGCGCGTGAGGTTCACCATGCGGCCAGGGTAGACGGGGCCGCCGGGGAAATTCCGGGCGCGGTGGCGCCCGCCCCCCGTACTGTCGGGCGGTGATCCGGGGAAGGAACAGATTGACCGACTTCTACGCGATACGGCTGCGGGCCGAGGCGCTCCAGCAGATCGACCTCCTGGCCGGCTTCCTCGCCGCCTGCCACCGGGACAGCCCGGACGTCCGGCGCGAAGTGGACGAGTGCGCCGGGCGCGGGCGGGCCCTGGCGGCCGAGGGGCGCGTGGGCGAGGCCTGGGACCGTGTCCTCGACCTGCGCGACCACGCGCACCCCTGGACCGGGCACCCGCACCACCCCGGGGAGCCCGGCGCCGCCGAATACGACGCCAGGGTCTGGGACTACACGAAGGACCTGCTGCGCGAGGAGCTCGCGGCCGGGGACCGCCGCGTTCCCGAGGCCGCTCACACCCTCTCGATGCTGGGCTACCTCCGCCGCACGGTCTGTTCGCTGCCCGGCGCCGACGAGCGGGCCAGGGCGGACGCCCACTACATCCACGGACGCGGCGTCATGGCCGTCGAACTCGGACATCCGGGGCCGGCGCGCAGGGAACTGGAGCGGCTGCGCGAGCTGGCCCGCCGGTTCGAGGAGGACGACCCCGACCGCGACGACGCGTGAACTGTGAGGCAGCGCACGGCTGCTGGGCCGGACCGGTGTGATGTCCGTCATCTGAGACGTGACGCGTGTTACTTCAGGGTCACTCCGCGCCGCACGGGCGCTAGTCTCCGCCGGAGTGGCTACGAGACCGGGCCCTGACGGGGCCGGGGTCCAATCGAGAACTTGGGGTGTGCAGTGGCTGGGAAGCTCGCCGTCATCGGTGCCGGGCTGATGGGTTCCGGAATCGCTCAGGTTTCCGCTCAGGCGGGTTGGGACGTCGTGCTGCGCGACGTCACCGACGCGGCGCTGACCCGGGGCACGGACGGGATCAAGGCCTCCTACGACAAGTTCGTCTCCAAGGGCAAGCTGAGCGCCGAGGACGCCGAGGCCGCGCTCGCCCGCATCACGACCACCACCGACCTCGACGCCGCCGCCGATGTGGACATCGTGGTCGAGGCCGCCTTCGAGAAGATCGAGATCAAGCACGAGATCTTCCGTGCCCTCGACAAGATCGTCCGCGAGGACGCGATCCTCGCCTCCAACACCTCCGCCATCCCGATCACCAAGATCGCGGCGGTGACGGAGCGCCCGGAGCGGGTCGTCGGCGCGCACTTCTTCTCGCCCGTCCCGATGATGCAGCTCTGCGAGCTGGTCCGCGGCTACAAGACGAGCGACGAAACCCTCGCGGCCACCCGCGCGTTCGCCGAGTCCGTCGGCAAGACCTGCATCGTCGTCAACCGCGACGTCGCCGGTTTCGTGACGACCCGTCTGATCTCCGCGCTGGTCGTGGAAGCCGCGAAGCTCTACGAATCGGGCGTGGCCTCCGCCGAGGACATCGACATCGCCTGCAAGCTGGGCTTCGGTCACGCGATGGGCCCGCTGGCCACCGCCGACCTCACCGGCGTCGACATCCTGCTCCACGCCACCAGCAACATCTACACCGAGTCGCAGGACGAGAAGTTCGCGCCGCCGGAGCTGATGCGCCGCATGGTGGACGCCGGCGACATCGGCCGCAAGAGCGGACAGGGCTTCTACAAGCACTGAGCCGCCGGCCCCAGGCCGGGCCGAGCGGGCCCGGCCACTGAGCACCAGTTCGAACGCCATCACCCGTCGGGGTGAATTAGGTATCGGTTCGCTCACGGTCGGCAACTTCCCTGCCCGTGCGGCAGTCAGTTGCAGTGAGAGTTGCCGACCACGGACCAGTCGGACCATACGTACGCGGTACTGCCGGGAGCACACATGCACATCAGGGGCGACCACGCCGAACTCGCTGTCGGGGGCCGCCTCGACGTGCGCAGCGCGGCGGACGCCCGTACGGCCCTCCACACCGCCCTCGACGACGGACACGGCGACCTCGTGCTCGACCTGACCGGACTCGACTCGTGGGACGCCACGGGACTCGGCGTGATCATGGGTGCGCACCGGCGGGCCGGCCGGACCGGACGGCGTCTCGTCCTGCGCGGGGTACCGCCCCAGATGCAGCGGCTGCTCGTGGCGACCCGGCTGCACCGGATCCTCGCGATCGAGGGCGGCCTGGAGGCCGAGTCCCTTCCCCGGGTCTGACCCGCCGCGGCCACGGTGACCACGGTGACCGCCCCGACCCCAGGCCCGCCACCTGCACATTTCCTGCGGAAACGTAACGGTCCGGTGGTGATGGCACCCCTGCGGTTCCCCGCACGACCGGCCACCGTCTAGGGTTCGGGCGGAAACCGGACCAGTAGCGAGAGCGGCGTGTGCGAAGGCCGGGCGGGAAGACGGCGACGGCGCGCAGCGCGATCGGGGGACTTGGTCATGGACCTTACGCAGGGGCAGACCGATCCGGAGAAGCGTTCCGGAGCGGCGGCCGGACGGTCCGCCGGTGCACCCGCGTCCGCGTCCGCCTCCGCTTCCGCGCCCGCCGCGCGGCTGGTCCGCCTGACCGCGGGTGAATACACCCTCGCCGTCAACCCCGTCGACGGCAGCGAGATCGAAGTGCTGCGCCCCGGCACCGACGCCGGCCGCCCCGCCAAGCGCGACGCGGCCTCCCGCGCCGCCCGGGACACCGCCGCTCGCCCGCCCGCGCTGCCCGGACCGCCGATACCCGCCCGGCCGCTCCTCGGGCGCGAGCAGGAACGCGATCGGCTCGTCGGGCTGCTCGCCCGCGGCCGCTCCGTACGGCTGACCGGCCCCGCCGGATCCGGGCGCACCACCCTGCTCGACGCGGTCGCCGCCCGCTGCGCGAACCTCGCCCCCGACGGCGTCGTACGCCTCTCCGGCCACGGGCACCAGCAGTCCGGCGAGCTCCTCCAGGCCCTGTACTCCGCCGTGTACGAGGCCCCGCGCGAGCGGCCCGACCGGATCACGCTCCTCGCCCGGGTCCGGGACATCGGCGCCATCGTCCTCCTCGACGACCTGGACCTGAGCGGCAACGCCCTCGACGAGCTGCTGCGCGCCACCCCCGAGTGCGCCTACCTGCTGGCCGCGACCCCCGAGGCCAAGGGCGCCGCCGACGACGCGCACCTCGAAGAGGTCTTCCTCGACGGCCTCGGCAAGGCCGAGTGCACCGCGCTCCTGGAGGCGGGCGTCGGACGCCGGCTGACCGAGCCGGAGGCGGCCTGGGCGGCCGACCTGCGGTTCGCCTCCGAGGGGCTGCCGCTGCGCTTCGTACAGGCCGCCGCGCTGCTGCGGCAGCGCGACGAGCTCAACCACAGCGAGACGGACGATTTCGAGGAAGAGCCCGGCGTCTTCGAGGAACGCCCCCGCGGCGGTGCCCACGTCCCGCTCCCCACGCTCGCCGAGGGCGCGGCCCCGGCCGAGCTGCTGGCCTCGCGGGTCAGCGAGTCGGCGCGCGCGGCCCTGCGGATCGCGTGCGCGCTGGGCGGGGAGATGCCGCACCACACGCACCTGCCGGCGCTGGTGGGGGACACCCACGCGGACTCGGCGGTGGCGGAACTGCTCGCCTGCGGGCTCCTGACCCCGGTCGGTGCCCGCTACCGGCTCGCCGAGGGCGTCGCACGCCAGCTGGAGGAGGCCGGGTACGGGGACACCGCCGCCGAGGAGGCCCGTACGGCCGCCCGGCACTACGCCTGGTGGACCGGCCACGCGTCGGTGACCCCCGAGCGCGTCGCGGTGGAGGCCGAGGCGGTGCTCGCCGCGCTGGGCGGCGCGGACGTGGTGGCGGCGGTGCTGCTCGCGCGGACGGCCGCTCCGGCGTTCGCGGCCTCGCTGCACTGGGAGGCGTGGGAGCGGGTGCTGCGCGCGGGCGCGGAGGCCGCGCGCAAGGCGGGGGAGGTCGCCGAGCAGGCGTACTTCCACCACGAACTCGGCGTGCTCGCCCTGTGCGAGGCACGGCTGGACCGGGCGCGGGCCGAGCTGGAGACGTCGATCGGGCTGCGGGGCGCGCTGGCCGACAAGCGCGGCACGGTGGCCGGACGGCGGGCGCTGGCACTGGTGGTGGACCGCGAGGCGGCGGGGGTGACGTCGTCCCCGCCGCTGCGCCTGGAGCCCCCGGCGGCGACGGGTGGTCAGGCGGCCCGCCCCGGCCCCGGCAACGCGGCACGCTGGGCGGGCACGGGCGGCGGTGGCCCGGCCGGGCAGGGCGGCCCCGGTGCCGGCGCCCCCGCCGGGCAGGGCGGTACGGCCGGGCTCGCACTGCGCGGGCCGGGCGCGGCCGGTGCGGGCGTTCCCGGTGTTCCCGGTGTTCCGGGTGTTCCTGACGGTGCGGACGGCGGTCCGGGTGTTCCCGGGGGTACGGACGGCCTTCCCGCGGGTCCGGTGGGCGCGGGCGGCGCCGCGGGTGCCGCCGCCCTGCCCGGCCCGGGCGGTGCGGTCGGGGCGGCGGGCGGACTCACGCTGCGCGGGCCGGGCGCGGCCGGCGGCCGGGGCACGGCCGGGGCCGGGAGCGCGGCCGCCTCCGCGGAGGGCCGGGCCGGCTCGGCCGGCCCCGCGGGCGACGCGTCCGCCGGGCGCGGTGGCGCCGGCACGGCCGGAACCTCCGCCGGCTGGCCCGCGGTCCGTGGCCCCGGCGTCGGCGGCGCGAAGGGGGCGGGGAGCACCGGGGCGGTGACGTCGCCGTTGCCCGTGCCGGTCTCGCCGGAGGCGGTGACGCGGGTGACCCCCGTGGTGCCCGTGCTGCGGGGTACGGACACGCCCACGACGCTGTCCGCGGTGTTCGAGGACGCGTTCCCGCTGGACCCCAAGCCCACCACCGCCCCCGAACCGGAGCCCGCCGCGCGGCCGGACGCGGACCGCGGCCGTCGCCGCACGGTGCTGCTGGCCGCGGCCGGTGCGCTGACCGTGGTGGCGCTGGGCACCGTCGTGAGCCTCTCCATGAGCTCCGAGGACACCGCGCCCCCGGCGAAGAGGCCCTCGGTGTCGGGGAACCCGACCCGGGTCGCCCCGTCGTCCGCGCCCGGCACCACCGACTCCGCCGTACCGCCGCCCGTGGCACCCGCCACGTCGGAATCCCCGGCGCCGGGAGAGAGCACCGCGCAGACCACCCCGGGCAGGACCCCGTCCCGCAAGCCGTCCGCGAGCCCGGCGAAGAGCCGGCCGCCGTCCTCGGCCTCGCAGCCGCCGGCGACGTCCGCGGAGCCGACGCCCACGCAGTCGAGCCCGTCCCCGTCGGCCTCCGGGGGCCCCACGCCCTCGGCGAGCGCGACGGGCCCGCAGCCGGGCACCCCGTAGGGCGCCCCGGCGTACGGGCCCGTCGCGTCGGCCTCAGAACAGGCGGAGCTTGTCGTCCTCGATGCCGCGCATGGCGTCGTAGTCCAGGACCACGCAGTCCATGCCGCGGTCCGTCGCCAGCACCCTCGCCTGCGGCTTGATCTCCTGCGCCGCGAACACGCCGCGGACGGGGGCCAGGTGCGGGTCGCGGTTCAGCAGCTCCAGGTAGCGGGTCAGCTGCTCGACGCCGTCGATCTCGCCGCGCCGCTTGATCTCCACGGCCACGGTCGCGCCGGAGGAGTCCCGGCACAGGATGTCCACCGGGCCGATGGCCGTCATGTACTCGCGGCGGATCAGCGTGTAGCCCTCGCCCAGCGTTTCGATCCGGTCCGCGAGGAGCTCCTGGAGGTGCGCCTCCACGCCGTCCTTGATCAGGCCGGGGTCGACGCCGAGTTCGTGGGACGAGTCGTGGAGGACTTCCTCCATGGTGATGATGAGTTTCTCGCCCGCCTTGTTGACGACCGTCCAGACACCGGCCTCGTCACCGTTCCCCTCCTTGAGGGTGCACGGGGGCGACATCCAGTTGAGCGGTTTGTACGCCCGGTCGTCCGCGTGGATCGAGACACTGCCGTCGGCCTTCACGAGGATCAGACGGGGTGCCGAGGGCAGATGGGCGGTGAGCCGGCCCGCGTAGTCGACGGAGCAGCGGGCAATGACGAGACGCATGGTCGGCAACGCTACTCGACGGGGAGGCCTCCACGCGATTCGCCCCTGAAAGCCCCCTTCGCCGATGGCGCGTTGTATGCGCATTCTCCTGGTGCGTCACCCATGGGGCGCCTACCGTGGTGAGCGGGAGGTTGCGGAGCGTGCACGCTGCGTCGCGATCTCCTTCCCTGCCCGTAAGGCTCCGGCAACCCAATGGGCCGGGGCCGCGAGAGGAGAACCCATGTCGCTCGACGTCTCACCGGCCCTACTCGAACAGGCCGAGCGAGGCGAGGTCGACGAAGCCGCCTTCGTCGACTGCGTCCGGACCTCCCTGCCCTATGCCTGGGAGATGATCAGCTCGCTGGTGGCCCAGCTGAAAGTGGACGGCGGAGAGTTCGCCGACAACCAGACGCCGCCGCCGGACGAGCAGGCGCGTGGGCAGCTGCTGCGCGCTCTTGCGAGTGACGCGATACGAGGTGCCCTGCAGCGGCACTTCGGAGTGCGCCTGGCATTCCAGAACTGTCACCGGGTAGCGGTGTTCCCGCTCGATTCCTCGGTGGACGACCGGCTGGCCAAGTTCACTTCGATCCGCGGTCAGCTGCTCAACCAGTCACCGGAACTGCGCGACTGCTAGCCAGTCCCGTCCGTACCACCCGCACCACCAGTACTGCCCTCCGGCGGACTCAGCCGAGACGGGGCAGGACCTCGGCGCCGAGGCGCCGTACGTTCTCCTCCGTCGCGGCGAGGTCCCCGGAGCCCTCCGTCAGGAGGGCGAAGCGCGTGATGCCGGTCCGGGCGGACGTGGCCGCCAGCCGGTCCGCCGCCAGGGCCGGGGTTCCCACCGGGTGCAGGTCGCACAGCAGTTCCGTGTACGCGACGGGATCCCGCATCGAGCGGAGCCGGCCGTCCACCGTCACGTGCGCGTCCAGCCCCTGCCTCAGCCAGCCCGGCATCGACTTCAGCAGCGTTTCGCGGGCGTCGGCCGTGCTGTCCGCCAGCTGGCACACCCCGGCGGACACGTGCCCCGCGCCGGCCACGACGTCCCGCGAGTGGCCCGCCGCCAGGGCGGTGCGCCGCCACAGCGCGACCATCTCCGCCTTCTCCTCGTCCCCGCAGTGCATGCCGAGCAGCATCGGCAGCCCCCGCTGCGCGGCGAGCCGGACCGACTCCGGCGACGTGCAGGCCACGATGACCTCCGGTCCCGTCCCGTCCCCGTCGATGGCTTCCGAGGGGCGCGGTACGACGGCCACCTCGCGGAAGCCGTACCGATCGCCGTCCGCTCCCACGCGGGGCTCGGCCAGCCAGCGCCGCAGCAGGTCCAGCGCCTCCGGGAAGCCGTTCTCGTACGAGTCCAGGCCGCCCCCGAAGACCTCAAGGTCCACCCACGGCCCACCGCGGCCGACACCGAGCGTGAACCGGCCGCCGGAGGTCAGGTGCAGCAGGGCGGCCTGCTCGCCGAGGGCCACCGGGTGCGCGTTCGGCAGCACGCTCACCGCCGTGCCCACCCGCAGCCGCCGGGTCCGGCCCAGCAGCAGCGCGGCCAGGGTCACGGCCGAGGGGCACACCCCGTACGGGACGAAGTGGTGCTCGGCGAGCCAGACCGCGTCGAGCCCGGCCTCCTCGGCCACTTCCGCCGTCCGCACCGCCCGGTGCAGTGCCTCGCCCTGTCCCTGGCCCGGGAACTGGGCTGCCAGTACAAACGCTCCTACGCGCATCGCCTTTAGCCTCCTCGCGGCTGACGCGGCCTCCCCCAGGTGGACCGGTTCTTCCTATGGCAACAACGTCTGACACGTGCCAAAGGCACGGGCTGACAGGAAAGTTATTGGGATTGTCGGGCCATCTCCCGTCGAGCGGCCGCCTTCTCCGACCACCCTGCGGGTTGCGGGGCTCGCTGCGCGTAGTCTGGGAGAAAGTCCCTGCCGCCCGCTCATCCGTGAGGTATACGTGTCACCGCGCCACAACCGCCCCCGAGGCGGCGAGACCCCGGAGGAACGCCCCAGCACCGGCTTCGACCGGTACGGGCTGGAGCGCACCGAGGAGTACCTGGGCGAGGACTGGAAGGTGCGGCACGTCGCGGGCGCGAGCGCGGCGGGCAAGCGCTACCGCTGCCCCGGCTGCGACCAGGAGATCCCCTCGGGCACCCCGCACCTGGTGGCCTGGCCGGAGTACGGCGGCGTGGACGACCGGCGGCACTGGCACAAGGCCTGCTGGAACGCGAAGGACCGCCGCACCTCGAAGGTGCAGCGGTCCCGCAACGCGCCCAGGTACTAGGCCGTCACCTGGAACTCCCCGGCGCTCAGACGTCCCGGCGGCCGACCGCCACGTAGGAGGCGGTCACCGCGGCGCCGGTGACCAGCAGGATGAGCACCAGGTGGGAGAGGTCGCTGGTCGGGACACCCATGTCGGCCCCGGCCGGCATGCCGAACAGCTTCATCAGCGCCACCGGCGCGTTGTGCCGCAGGATCGTCGCGCCGATGGGCTGGAGCGCCTCCCAGCTGCTGAGCATCCCGCCTATCACCGGGGGCAGCGTGACCACGCCGAGCATCACCGCGATCGCCCCGGCCGAGTGGCGCAGCAGCGCGCCCACGGCCAGCGCGAGCACGCCCAGCAGCGTCACGTAGAAGGCGCCCGCGACCGCACCGAGCCACTCGGCGGCCGCGTGCGGTCCGGCGGCGGAGCCGTCGTGGACGAACGCGGCGAAGATGCCGACCAGGAAGACGGAGCCGGCGGTGGTGAGGAAGGCCGTGAGGCCGAAGACGAGGTACTTGGCGGTGAGCACCCGGTGCCGGTCGGGCGCGGCCGTGAAGGTGGTCCGGGCGAGACCGGTGGCGTGCTCCGAAGTGATCGTCAGTACGCCGAGGACCATCACCGCGAGCTGTCCCACCAGCAGGCCGAAGAGGGCAGGGGTGGTGAAGGAGATCTCCGCGTAGTCCCGGTCCACGGTCTGCGCGACGAACAGCAGCCCGATGCCGACCACGGTCGCGACGAGGGCGCCGAGCGTCCACAGGGTGGAGCGGACCGAGATCATCTTCGTCCACTCCGAGGCCAGCGCGTGCCCCAGGTGCGGCCGCGGTGTCGGCAGCGGCGAGCTGTAGGTGGCCGGGGCGGTCATCGTGCGTCCTCGGGGTCGTTCTTGACGGCGCCGGCGAGCCGGCCGGGGTCGCTGGGCATCAGGAAGGGCCGCCCACCCGCTCCGGGCGGCGGGGGAGCGAAGAACCCGGCCTGCGGGACCTCCGGCGCCGCCGCGTCCTCCTCCCACGCCGGGACCGTGAGCGGCTCCGGCTCCCACAGCTCGGCCCGGGGGTCCTCGGTGGAGGTGTACTCGACGGAGGACTGGGTCATCCGCATGTACGCCTCCTCCAGCGAGGCCCGGTGGGGCGACAGCTCCCACAGCCGTATGCCGGCCGCGTGCGCGAGGTCGGAGATCCTCGGCAGCTCCAGGCCCGTCACGCGCAGTGCCCCGTCGGCCTCCTGCAGGACCCGGCCGCCCGCCTCGCGCAGGACCGCACCCAGTGCGTCCCGGCCACCGGGGCCGGTGTCGGCCGCGCGGACCCGAGCGAATCCGGCCGAGTTGTGCGTGATGAATTCCTGCGTGCCCATGTCGGCCAGCAGCCGGCCCCGGCCGATGACGATCAGGTGGTCGGCGGTCAGGGCCATCTCGCTCATCAGGTGCGAGGAGACGAAGACGGTACGGCCCTCGGAGGCGAGCCGCTTCATGAGGTTGCGCACCCACAGGATGCCCTCGGGGTCGAGACCGTTGACCGGCTCGTCGAACAGCAGCACCTGGGGGTCGCCGAGCAGGGCGGTGGCGATGCCGAGCCGCTGGCCCATGCCGAGCGAGAAGCCCTTCGTACGCGTGCCCGCGACGTCCTGGAGACCGACCACGGCCAGCACCTCGTCCACCCGCCTCTCGGGGATGCCGGAGAGCTGGGCGATCGACAGCAGGTGCTTGCGCGCCCGGCGGCCGCCGTGCACGGCCTTGGCGTCGAGCAGGGCACCGACGTGGCGCTGGGCGTTCGGCAGCTCCCGGAAGGGGTGGCCGTTGATGGTGACCCGGCCGGACGTGGGCCGGTCCAGGCCGAGGATCATGCGCATGGTGGTGGACTTCCCGGAGCCGTTCGGGCCCAGGAATCCGGTGACGTGACCCGGCTTGACCTGGAAGGACAGCTGGTCGACGGCGGTCTTGGCGCCGTAGCGCTTGGTCAGGCCGACTGCCTCGATCATCTTTACTGCCCCTTACCAGGCCGGGACGACTCTCGCCCGCGTAAGGCTTAAGAGGATAACGAGCTTCCCGTGGTTCCGTCCCGGGCCGATCCCCGAGCCGGCCCCTGAGACCGACCCGGGGATGACCCGTAGTCCTTGAGACGGAGGCGGGACTCAGGCGTCCCTCTTCTTGAGGACGAGGTAGCCCCCCAGTACGGCGGCCAGTGCCCACAGCGCCATGATCCCGAGACCGCCCCAGGGCCCGTAGGGCGCGTCGGCGTCCGCGGCCGTCACGGTCTGCATGATCGCGGAACCGGCCATGTTGGGCAGGTACTGGGCGATCTTGCGAGTGGCGTCGACCAGGTTGAGGACGATGGGCAGGATCAGGATGAAGCTGATCAGGATCGAGATCGAGGCGGCCGAGTTCCGCAGCATCATCGAGACGCCGATCGCGAAGACCGCCAGCAGGGCCATGTACAGGCCGACACCGATCACCGCGCGCAGGACGTTCTCCCCGTCCAGCCCGGTGGAGTGGTCGCCGAGGAGCGCCTGGCCCAGGAAGAACGACAGGAAGCCGGTGGCCAGGCCCACCACCAGGGCCAGGGCGGCGGCGACGCCGACCTTGCCGAGCAGCAGGCTCCCGCGGTGGGGAACGGCGGCGAGGGAGGTGCGGATCATGCCGGTGCCGTACTCGCTGCCGACCACGAGCGCGCCGAAGACGAGCATCGCGAGCTGCCCCAGGAGCATCCCGGAGAAGCTCATCTGCGTGGCGTCGAAGGTGATCTGTTCGCCCTTGGGCATGTCCTCGAAGGTCGCGTTGACCGCGGCGCACAGCCCGGCGCTCATGCCGACGGTGACGGCCAGGGCGGAGACGAGGGTCCAGGTGGTGGAGGCGACCGTGCGGATCTTGGTCCACTCGGACTGAAGGACGGCGGGGAAGGAGGGCACGGTCACTCGCCGCCCTTGCGCGTCGCCTCGAAGCCGGCGCCCCACGCGGGGACGTCGGCCGGCCGGGCCGGACCGCCCGCGATCCCCGCGGGCACGGGCGCGCCCGGAGCGTGGGCGTGGTACTCGACGGAATCCGCCGTCATGCGCATGAACGCTTCCTCCAGTGAAGCCCGTTGCGGGCTGAGTTCGTGCAGCACGATCTGGTGCTGGGCGGCGAGCTCGCCGAGCCGCTCCGACTCCACACCGTCGATCTCCAGCACGCCGGTCGCGGGGACGCTGACGGCCTGGATGCCGGCCTCGTGGAGGACGTCCTTCAGACGCTCCTGCTGAGGCGAGCGCAGTCGTACGTAACTGCGCGAGTTCTGTCGGATGAAATCGGCCATCGACAAATCAGCCAGCAGCTTTCCCTGTCCGATGACGACCAAATGGTCTGCGGTCAGGGCCATTTCGCTCATCAGGTGGGACGAAACGAAGATCGTCCTGCCCTCGGCCGCCAAGCCCTTCATCAGATTGCGGATCCAGAGAATTCCCTCCGGGTCCAGACCATTGACGGGTTCGTCGAACATCAGGATTTCCGGATCACCCAGCAGCGCGGAGGCGATTCCGAGGCGCTGGCCCATGCCCAGTGAAAATCCTTTGGCCTTCTTCTTCGCCACGGCCGTCAGTCCGACCAGGTCCAGCACCTCGTCGACCCGGCGCTTCGGGATCCGGTTCGACTGCGCGAGGCAGAGGAGGTTGTTGTACGCGCTGCGACCGCCGTTCATGGCTTTCGCGTCCAGCAGCGCCCCGATGTACTTCAGCGGCTCCTGCAGGTCCCGGTAGTGCTTCCCGTCGATCCGGACCGTGCCGCTGGTCGGGTTGTCGAGGTCCAGCATCATGCGCATGGTCGTGGACTTGCCCGCCCCGTTGGGGCCGAGGAAGCCGGTGACCACCCCCGGTCTGACCTGGAAGCTGAGGTTGTCCACGGCGGTCTTCGCGCCGAATCGTTTGGTGAGGCCCTCGAGCTCGATCATGCAGGCCACGCTAGAACGCCGAAGGGCCGTACGCCACCTACGAAAGGTGACGCACGGCCCATGCTTTGGTCGCGAAGCGGGCGAACCGTACCGCCCGGTAACCGCGGCCGGGGCGTCAGCGGGTCTGCTGCGCCGGGACGCCGCGGGAGACGGGCTCGTCGTCGACGATCGGGTTGGCCGCCGCGACGGCCGCACCGGTCAGCGTCGCCAGCATCTCGCGGACGTTCGTCAGCTGGGCGTTGATCGAGTCGCGGCGGTTGGTGAGCGCCGCCAGCTCGCGCTCGGACTCGCTGCGGATGCGGTCCGCCTTGGCGTTGGCGTCCGCCACGATGTCCTCGGCCTGGCGCTGCGCGGTCTCCACCGTCTGACGGGCCCGGCGCTCGGCGTCCGTACGGAGCTTCTCGGCCTCCAGGCGCAGCTGCTCGGCGCGGTGCTCGATCTCGGCGAGGCGCTTCTCCGCCTTCGCCTGGCGCGAGGCCAGGTCGCGCTCGGACTGCTCGCGGCGCTTGGCCAGGTTCGTCTCGAAGTCCGCGGCGGCCTGGGCGGCCTTGGCGCGGGTCTCCTCGAACAGGGCGTCGGCCTCCTCGCGCTTGGAGGCCGCGTCCTTCTGGGCCTCGGAGCGCAGGGTGGCGGCATCGCCCTTGGCCTTCTCGACGATGCGGACGCCCTCGTCCTCGGCCTTCGCCTTGCGGTCGGCGGCGAACGACTCGGCGTCGTTGCGCACCTGCTGGGCGGCCGACTCGGCGAGCTCGCGGTGCTGCTCGGCCGCGCGACGGGCCTCCTCGCGCAGGTCCTTCGCCTCCTCCTCGGCCAGGCGCAGGATCTTCTCGACCCGGGCACCGAGGCCGGCGTACGACGGCTCGGCGTCGCTCACCTGGGCCTGGGCGTTCTGCGTTTCGAGGTGCAGCTCCTCGATCCGCTTTTCCAGAGAGTTGATACGTCCAAGGGCGCTGTCGCGGTCGGAGACCAGCTTGGTAATGCGGTCGTCCACCTGACCGCGGTCGTAACCGCGCCGCACGAGCTCGAAGCCGAAGGGGGAGGAAGGGTCGCTCATGGGGTTCCTGTCGAATGAGACCGATGAGGTGCTACGTGAGGTGTTAGGGGAATCCTAGGCGCCAGGACGGCGTGTCTTCGAGTCAATCCGCGATTGATCTGGACAATGACACCCCTTTTGAGTGGCAAGGCGACAGAAAGCTTGTCACTCGTTCGCCTGAACCACCGTCAGAAGCACACTCACCGCTCGCGGACTACCCCTCCGACGACTTCCCACCCGAACGAGTGGAACCCGCAGTCGCGCCGGCCTTCGCTCCCCCCGAACCCTGGCTGCCGATCGACGGCTTCGCGCCGCCCGAAGGCGCCTCGAATGATTCCAACGCCTCAAGAACGTCCTGGACACGGGAGATCTCGCCCTGGATGTCCTGCCGCCTGCGCACCAGGACCTCCAGCTCCCGGCGGCCCTCCTCGACGAGCCGCTCGGCCTCCGCCTTCGCCTCGGCCAGGGCGTTCTCCGCCTCCCGGGCCAG
The DNA here is from genome assembly GCF_055585365.1 of Streptomyces sp. NPDC053432. NCBI lineage: Bacteria > Bacillati > Actinomycetota > Actinomycetes > Kitasatosporales > Streptomycetaceae > Streptomyces > Streptomyces sp. NPDC053432. The sequence goes on along the minus strand of NZ_JBVJKF010000005.1, from coordinate 351,065 downwards.
TTCCGCCTTCTTCTGCTCGGCCTCCTTGAGCAGCGCCTCGGCCTTGCGCACCGCGGCGATGCGCACCTTGCTCGCCTCGCTGCTCGCGTCCGACACCAGCGCCTTGGCCTTCGCCTCGGCCTCGACGCTCTGCTCGGTCGCCGCGCGCACCAGCTTGTCCACGCGTTCGCCGGCCGACTTCATCTGCTCGGCCGACTCCCGGCGGGCCCGCTCGTGCAGCTCCTCGACCTCCGACTCGACGCGGCTGCGCAGCTCCTCCGCCCGTTCCCTTATGGCTGCGGCGTCCGACCGCGCGCCGACCAGCAGCTCGTCCGCGTCCGTACGGGCCTTCTCCACCAGGGAATTGCCCTCGACGGTCGCCTCCGAGGTGATCCGCGCGGCCTCCTTGCGGGCCGCGTCGACCATCGCGTCAGCCTGCTCCTCGGCGCCCGTGGTGGCGGCCAGGGCCTGCTTCGCCGCCTCGGCCGTCAGCTTGTCGGCCTCCGCCGCCGCCTCGGTGATGAGCCGGTCGACCTGCTCCGCGGCTTCGCTGCGGCGCTTGTTCGCCGCCTCGCGCGCCTCGTCCAGCAGCCGCTCGGCATCCGTACGGGCCTCGGCACGGATGCGCTCGGCCTCGGTCGCCGCCTCCGCCTTGACCCGCTCGGCCTCCGACCGGGTCCGGGTGGCGTGCTCCTGCGCCGAGGACAGGGACTCCGCCGCCTCCGCGCGCAGCCGTTCGGCCTCGTTCGCGGCCTCGCCGACCGTCCGCTCGTTCGCCTTGAGGGTCTCGGCGGTGAGCTTCTCGGCCTCCGACACGGCTTCGGTGATGAGCCGGTCCGCCTGCTCGGCGGCCTCGGTGCGCAGCCGGTTGGCCTCGGCGCGGGCCTCGTCGAGGGTCCGCTCGGACTCCCGCTCGGCGCTCGCCAGCGTCTCGTTCGCCGCGGCCGTGACGCGCTCCGCCTCCGCGGTGGCCTCGCCGATGATCCGGCCGCCCTCCGCCCGCGCGTCCTCCAGGACCTTCGCCGCCTCGGCGACCGTGGCCTCGTTGGCCACGCGGGTCTCGTCGACCAGCCGGTCGCCCTCGGTGCGGGCGTCGACCAGCACGCGCGCCGCGTCCCGCTCGGCCGCGACCAGCGTCTCGGCCGCCTGGGCCGTGAGCCGCTCCGCCTTCGCGCGCAGCGCCTCCGCGGCCGCCTCGGCCTCGCCGACGGCCGCCGCGTTCGCGGCTCGGGTCTCCTCCGTGAGCCGCTCGGCCTCGGCAGTGGCCTCCGTGATGAGCCGGTCCGCCTGCTCGGCGGCCTCGGTGCGCAGCCGGTTGCCCTCGGCGCGGGCCTCGTCCAGGATGCCCGCGGCCTCGGCGCGGGTGGCCTCCGCGGCCTCGGCGGCCTCGCGGGTCAGCCGCTCGGCCTCCGCCTCGGCCTCGGCGACGGTCGCCGCGTTCGCGGCGCGGGTCTCCTCGGTGTGCCGCTCCGCCTCCGCGGTGGCCTCGGCGGTGATCCGCGCGCCCTCGGCGCGGGCCGCCTCCAGGGACTCCGCCGCCTCGCCGCGGATCCGGTTCGCGTCCTCGCGGGCGTCCGCCCGGGTACGGGCCGCGTCCCGCTCGGAGGCGGCCAGCGCGTCCGTGGCCTCCGTGCGCACCCGCTGCGCGTACTCCGCCGTGTCGCTGCGCAACTGCTCCGCCTCGGCGATCGCGTCGGCGACCGTGCGCTCGGCCAGCGCCTTCGCCGCGTCCGTCTCGGTGCGGGCCTCGCTGCGGATCCGGTTGGCGTCCTCGGTGGCGCGCTCGCGTTCCGCGTACGCGTCGGCGCGGACCCGCCCGGCCTCTTCCTCGGCCTCCGTCCTCGTACGCTCCGCCGCGTGCTCGGCGGCGCTGCGCAGCCCGCTGACCTCTTCCTCGGCCTGCTCGTGCAGACCGGCCACGGCGTCCCGTACCTGCTGGGCGGTGGCCTCAGCCGCCGACACCAGCTCCGCGGCGCGGCTCTCGGCCTCCTCGGTCAGGCGGGCCGCCTCGGCCTGCGCCTCCTCCGAGCGGCGGCGGGCCGCGGCCAGCAGCTCCTCGCTCTGCTCGCGGGCCTGTGCCCGCTCCTGGTCGGCGTCGGTCCGCGCCGACGCCAGGGTCTCCTCGGCCTCCCGGCGGCGCCGGGCGGCCTCCTCCTGCGCGGCGGCCAGCGCCTCCGCGGCCTCCGCGGCGACCCGCTCGGCCGCCGCCTTCGCCTCGGCGCGCAGCCGGTCCGCGGTCTCCAGCGCCTCGGTGCGCACCCGCTCGGCCTCGGTCTCGGCCTCGCTGCGCAGGCGTACGGCCACCTGCTCGGCCTCCGCGCGCACCCGGCCCGCGTCGTCCGCGGCGTCGGTGCGCAGCTGGTCGGCCTCGGCCTCCGACTGCGTCTGGAGCGCGCGGATCCGCTCGGCGGCCTCGGCGCGCAGCCGGTCGGACTCCTCCGCCGTCTCCCGGCGGATGTTCTCCGCCGCCGCGCGGGCGTCGCGCAGCGTCTGCTCGGCCGTGGCCAGCCGGCCCTCGGCGTCGGTGTGCAGGCGACCGAGCTCCTCGTCGGCCTCCGCCCGCTTCGCGGCCAGCGCCTGCTCGGTCTCCTCGCGGCGGGCGAGGGCGGCCGCCTCCGCCTCGGCCAGCGCGGCCTGCGCCTGCTCCTCGGCCTCGGCGCGCATCCGCTCCGCCTCGGCGCGGGTCCGCTCCAGGGTCTCCTCGGCCTGCTTGCGCAGCGTGCCGGCCCGCTCGACGGCCTCGGCGCGGACCCGCTCGCTCTCGGCGGTCGCCCCGCCGCGCAGCTCGTCCGCGTCCGCCTTGGCCTTGCCGAGCAGCTCCTCGGCGGTCCGGGCGGCCTCCTCGATCTGCTGGACCGCCTCGCGGCGGGCCTCGCCGCGGATCCGCTCGCCCTCGGCGACGGCCTCCGCGCGCAGCTGCTCGGCCTCGCCGCGCAGCCTGCGGGCCTCCTCCTGGAGTTCGACCGTACGGGCCCGGTACTCCTCGGTGTCGTCCTTCGCGGCGCCCTTGAGCTCATCGGCGGTCGCCGCCGCCTGGAGGCGCAGCCGGTCGGCCTCCGCCTCGGCCTCGCGGCGGATCCGCTCGGCCTCCTCGGACGCGGCGCGGGTGGTGGCCCTGGCGTCCTCGGACGCCTTGTTCAGTACGTCCTCGGCGGTGCGGGCCGCCTTCGCCAGCTGCGCCGCCATGTCCTCGGCGGCGGCCGTCCGGGCCAGCTCCCCGGCCTCGGTGCGCAGCCGCTCGGCCTCCGCGCGGGCGTCGGCCAGGGTGTGCTCGGCCTCCGCCTTGAGGGTCTCGGCCTCCTTGGTGGCCTCGCCGACCAGCCGGGCGACCTGCTCCTTGGCGGTGCGGGTGCGCTGCTCGTTGACGGACTCCGCCGACGAGAGCTGGCGGGCCGCGCTCTCCTTGGCCTCGGCGAGGAGCTTCTCGGCCTCGGCCCGGGCCGAGCGCAGCGCCGCTTCGGCCTCCTGCGCCCGCGCCTCGGCCACCCGGCCGAGATCCAGCGTCTGCTGCCGGGTCTGCTCGGCCTCGGCGGAGGTGGTGGAGCGCAGCCGCTCCGCGTGCTCGGTGGCCTCCTGGGCCTGCGCGGAGGCGGCGGTCAGCAGCCGCTCGGCCTCCTTGCGGGCGCGCAGCAGCGTGGCCTCGGCCTCCGCGCGGGTGGCTTCCGCGTCGGCGGCGATGCGGCGCCGGGTCTCCTCGGCGACGCGGGCGGCCTCGGCGCGGGCGGCGTTCAGGGACTGCTCGGCCTCGGCGCGGGACTCCTCCATGAGCCGGCGCGCCTGGGACTCGGTACGGGCGCGGAGCTGCTCGGCCCAGGCCACGTTCTCGTTGACGTGCGCCTCGACGGTCTGGCGGCGCTCGTTGAGCTCCTGGTCCAGCCGCTGGCGGCGGTTGACGGCCTCGGCGTGCAGCTCGGCCTGGAGGCGTGCCTGGTGCTCGGCGTGCTCCTGGAGGATGCGCTGGGTCTGCGCCCGGGCGTCGCGGAGCTCGCGCTCGGCGTCGGAGCGCATCTGGTCGGCCTGGATCTGGGCGTTGCGGAGCAGTTGCTCCGCCTGGTAGCCCATGTCCGCGCCGTCGTAGGCGGGTCGGGACGCCAGGGCCCGTCGCACCTCGTGGAGCTTGGCGCGCAGCACCTCGACCTGGTAACCCAGGTCCTCAGCGTGCTGGACGGCCTTCCCGCGCTCCTTCTTCAGCCGCTCCATCTCGGCCTCGAAGCGCGAGAGATGGTCGGCCTCGGCCTGATGGCTCTCCTGGCTTTCGTAGCCCCGCACAGCGCGGTCCCATCCGTCCCCTGGTCGCAAGCTCACTCCCAATGAGCATCGCTCGCCCGCTGAACGACGCCCCCGGGGGAATGGTGTCAGATACCGGGGCAGAGCTCACAGGCTCCGACCCCGTCTCCGCACCGAACCCCGGCCGAGCCATGGCCACTCTACCGGCCGGGGATACGGGACATCAGTGCGCTCTTGCGGCATCTGCGGATGCCGCGCCCGCGGCAATTCCCCCGCGGGGTCCAGGGAGGGGTGATTTGCGGCGTTCAGCCACTGATGCGGAGCGTATGGGTCCGGAAGGGCGGGCCGTCGGGCGTGTGATCAAGGAAACGCGCGGTGTCCGTACGGCGGACGGCACACCACGGCCGGTGGTGTGCCGCGACGCGGGGCCGTCAGTGCTGGTCGGCCGGCCGGTCGGGGGCCGAGGTGACCAGCTCCGTCAGCACGCCGTGGCAGTCCTTGGGGTGCAGGAAGGTGATCGAGGAGCCCATGGAGCCGGTGCGGGGCTGGTCGTAGAGGACGCGGACGCCCTTGCCGCGGATGGCCTCCGAGTCGCCGAGGACGTCCTCGGTGCCGAAGGCGATGTGGTGGACGCCCTCGCCGTTCTTCGCCAGCCACTTGCCGACCGCGGAGTCCTCGCGGGTGGGCTCCAGGAGCTGGAGGTAGGAGGCGCCGCCGTCCGAGGTCCCGTTGATCTTGAGCATGGCCTCGCGGACGCCCTGTTCCTCGTTGACCTCGGAGTGGAACACCTCGAAGCCGTACGTGGCACGGTAGAACTCGACGGTCTTGTCCAGGTCGAAGCAGGCGATCCCGATGTGGTCGATTCTTGTCAGCATGGGACCAGTGCACCGCCCGCGGGGGTGGTCACGCAACGTGCCAGCGATCACACCGACATGCCGGTGACGGCGCGGGTACCGCTCAGTACATTCGGGTAAACCCTCGTTCACTCCTCATCTTCAAGGGGCTGTGCCTCATGTCCGGAACGAACAACACCACGTCAGTGATCGTCGCCGGGGCCCGCACCCCCATGGGGCGGCTGCTCGGCTCGCTGAAGTCCTTCTCGGGTGCCGACCTCGGCGGTTTCGCCATCAAGTCCGCCCTGGAGCGGGCCGGAATCTCCGGCGACCAGGTCCAGTACGTGATCATGGGCCAGGTCCTCCAGGCCGGCGCGGGCCAGATCCCGGCCCGCCAGGCCGCCGTCAAGGCCGGCATCCCGATGAACGTCCCGGCGCTCACCATCAACAAGGTGTGTCTCTCCGGCCTCGACGCGATCGCCCTGGCCGACCAGCTCATCCGCGCGGGCGAGTTCGACATCGTGGTCGCGGGCGGCCAGGAGTCCATGACCAACGCCCCGCACCTGCTGCCGAAGTCCCGCGAGGGCTTCAAGTACGGCGCCATCGAGATGCTCGACGCGATGGCCCACGACGGCCTCACCGACGCCTTCGAGAACATCGCGATGGGCGAGTCCACCGAGAAGCACAACACCCGCCTCGGCATCGAGCGCGCCCCGCAGGACGAGTTCGCCGCGGCCTCCCACCAGCGGGCCGCCGCCGCGCAGAAGAACGGCGTCTTCGAGGCCGAGATCACCCCGGTCTCCATCCCGCAGCGCAAGGGCGACCCGGTCGTCTTCTCGCACGACGAGGGCATCCGCCCCGAGACCACCGTCGAGTCCCTCGGCAAGCTGCGCCCGGCCTTCGCGAAGGACGGCACCATCACCGCCGGCACGTCCTCGCAGATCAGCGACGGTGCGGCCGCCGTGGTCGTGATGAGCAGGGCCAAGGCCGAGGAGCTGGGCCTGGAGTGGATCGCCGAGATCGGCGCCCACGGCAACGTGGCCGGTCCCGACAACTCCCTGCAGTCGCAGCCGTCCAACGCGATCCTGCACGCCCTGAAGAAGGAGGGCCTGGAGGTCGGCGACCTGGACCTCATCGAGATCAACGAGGCCTTCGCGGCCGTCGCCGTGCAGTCAATGAAGGACCTCGGCGTGGACCCGGAAAAGGTGAACGTCAACGGCGGCGCCATCGCCCTGGGTCACCCGATCGGCATGTCCGGCGCCCGCGTGGTGCTCCACCTGGCGCTGGAGCTCAAGCGCCGCGGCGGCGGTGTCGGCGCGGCCGCGCTGTGCGGCGGCGGCGGGCAGGGCGACGCGCTGATCGTGCGCGTGCCGCAGGCCTGACGGCCGCAGTCCCATCCGGTCCGTACCCCAGAAGCACCCGAGGAGCGCAGCACGTATGACGGCGGTGGACGTCCCCCAGCTGGTGGCCCAGGCCCGTGAAGGCAGGCCGAGGGCGGTGGCCCGGCTGATCTCGCTGGTCGAGGGGGCGTCCCCGCAGCTGCGGGAGGTGATGGCTGCCCTGGCCCCGCTGACGGGCGGGGCGTACGTGGTGGGGCTGACGGGGTCGCCGGGCGTCGGCAAGTCGACGTCGACCTCGGCGCTGGTGACCGCGTACCGCAAGGCGGGGAAGCGGGTCGGCGTCCTCGCCGTCGACCCGTCCTCGCCCTTCTCGGGCGGGGCGCTGCTCGGTGACCGGGTGCGGATGTCGGACCACGCCTCGGACCCGGGCGTGTACATCCGGTCCATGGCCACCCGGGGGCACCTGGGCGGTCTGGCGTGGGCCGCGCCGCAGGCGATCCGGGTGCTGGACGCCGCGGGCTGCGAGGTGATCCTGGTCGAGACGGTCGGGGTCGGGCAGTCGGAGGTGGAGATCGCCTCGCAGGCAGACACCTCGGTGGTGCTGCTGGCCCCCGGGATGGGCGACGGGATCCAGGCCGCGAAGGCGGGCATCCTGGAGATCGGCGACGTGTACGTGGTGAACAAGGCCGACCGGGACGGCGCCGACGCCACCGCGCGGGAGCTGAACCACATGCTGGGCCTGGGCGAGGCGCGCGGCCGGGAGGACTGGCGGCCGCCGATCGTGAAGACGGTCGCGGCGCGCGGCGAGGGCGTCGACGAACTCGTCGAGGCGCTGGAGAAGCACCGGGCGTGGATGGACAAGCGCGGGGTGCTGGCCGAGCGGCGGGCCGCTCGGGCCGCGCGGGAGGTGGAGACCATCGCGGTGACCGCGCTGCGGGCGCGGATGGCCGATCTGCACGGGGACGCGCACCTGGACGCGCTGGCGGCGCGGGTCGCCGCGGGTGAGACCGATCCGTACGCGGCGGCCGACGCGTTGCTGGCCACGCTGACCGAGGGCTGAGGCCGGGCCGCGGGCCGCGGGCCGCTTGGGCGCGGGGCGGCCGGTGCGGGTGCCGTGCGGCGCCGTTGCCGGGGCGCTGCCCCGGACCCCGCGCCTCAAACGCCGGCGGGGCTGTAGAGCGGGGCTCCGCCCCGGACCCCGCGCCTCAAACGCCGGCGGGGCTGTAGATCGGGGCGCTGCCCCGGGCCCCGCGCCTCAAACGCCGGCGGGGCTGGGTTGGCCGGCCGGGGCTGCGCTGGGCGGCCGGGGCTGGGTTGGCCGGTCGGGCTGGGGTGGCGTCAGGGGTTGTTGTCCGAGGACGGCTGGGACACCGTCGCCTTTCCGGTGGTGGGGTCGACGTTCACGTCGGTGGTCTTGCCGCCCGACGTGACCTCGACGTGCCAGTAGCGGGCGCCGTCGCCGTCATCGTCGTCCCACTCCACCGACCAGACCTTCCCGGGGTGGGCGGCGAGGGCCGCCTTCATCGCCTGCTGGGCGGTGACCTCCGCGGCGAGGAGCGCCTTGTTCCCGCCGTTGTCGTCGTCGCCGTCGTCCGCGTTCTCGGTGAACACCTTGCCGCTGCGGGTGTCGACCGTCAGTTCCGCGTGCTTGCCGTTCCCGCCGATGACGTCGACGTGCCAGACCGCGTCGTCCTTCTCCACGGACTCGACGACGCCCGGGTACTTCTGCAGAGCCGCTTCCGCGGCCCCCTGGGCGTCCATGTCGGCCCGGGCCACCCCCGCGGGGCCGGTTCTCACCGTGTCGGCGGTCGCCGCTGCCGCGGCCGCCACCGGGCCTCCCGCGATCAGGACCACGGACGCGGCCGCACACACGTACGCGTTGCGTTTCATGGCTTGGACCTCCTCGGGCCGGCCATGACGCGCAGGGTGCCCGGCGATCGGCCGGCAGTGGGCGGACAGTGCCCATTGTCCGGCCGACCGGCGAGCGGCGCCCGGCGGGCCTCAGGCCTTGCCGCGGTTGGCGCGCAGGTGCTCGGCCACCGGGGTCAGGGAGGCGCGGACGGCCGCCAGGTCCTCCGGTGCCAGCAGGTCGATGAAGTGCCGACGGACCGATGCCACGTGGTGCGGGGCGACCTTGCGCATGGTCTCCATGCCCTGGTCGGTGAGGACCGCGTACAGGCCGCGGCGGTCGGACTCGCAGTTCACGCGGACGACCAGGCCGGCCGCCTCCATGCGCGTGATCTGGTGGGACAGCCGGCTCTTGGACTGCAGGGTGGCGGTCGCCAGATCGCTCATGCGCATCCGGTGGTCGTCCGACTCCGAGAGGTTCACGAGGATCTCGTAGTCGTTGTTGGTGAGCCCGAAGGGCTGGAGATCCTTCTCCAGCTGGTGCATCAGCAGCCTGCTGACGTCCAGGTGGGTGCGCCAGAGGCACTGCTCGGCGTCCGTCAGCCAGCGTGTGGCGGTCTCTGTCTCCATGGTCTCCATGAGTGAACTCTACCTAAGAAGTTGAATTACGTACAAAAAACCGGACGGGACGGTCGCGCGGATCACAGTCCGAGGCGTCGCTGCAGATCCCCCAGCTGCCCCGGCATCCGCGGCACGCCCAGCTGACCCAGCGGCCCCTGACCGGCCCCCGGAACGCCCTGCGCGTCACCCGTGGCCGCCCCGGCGCCGACCGCCCCCACGTTCTGCTCCGCCATGAGCATCTCCGAGGACTGCAGGAGCACCGTGCCGGCCCCCACGAACTCGAACTGGTGCTCCTCGCCCGAAGTTCCCCCGATGCCGGTCAGCGAGCGCAGCCCGCCCATGACGCCCGACATGTAGCCGTGGTCGTAGTGGTGGCACGGCGACGGGCAGTCCGCCCAGCCCACCAGCGCCTGCGGGTCCACGCGCAGCGGCGGCTCCATGAACACGACCGGGCCGTTGGACGCGGCCACGAACTTGCCGGTGCCGATCAGCGTAAGGAAGCCCGGGACGATCGACTGCTTCAGGGCGAGGGACGGCTGGTAGGCGAGCAGGTTGCCCGACCGGATCGTCAGGTTGCCCTTGTCCAGATCGTACGAGTTCACGTCGAAGGCCCGGTCGGCCAGCAGCATCTTGCCCTGCCCCTCGGCCACCACCCAGTCGCTGGCGTGCAGCGGCGAGTGGAAGCTGGTGCGCAGCAGGCGGTCGAAGCGGCCGTTGCCGATGCCGTTGAACTCGATGCTCCCGTAGTACGAGATCATCTTGCCCTTCTGCAGGAACCACTGGCTTCCCTTGAGTTCCACGCAGAAGGTGTACGCGTTCACGTTGTCGTCGGAAGGCAGTGAGTACGGGTCGAAGACCGTCGGGCCGCCGGGGCCGCCGGGGCCCGCGGGCGGGGGGCCGAAGCCGCCCTGGCCGGGGACCGGGGCCGAACCGTATCCGGATGCGGGTCCGTAGTTCACAGCTTTTCCTCCGAGGCCTGTACGTACACCGCGCCCTGACCGGACAGCTCCAGCTGGAACGCCTCACCCGAACCGCGCCCCACCATGTCCCGCCAGCCGAGCGCGGTGGAGAGCTTGTTGCGGACGTCCCCGTGGTGGGCGACGTACGCCTGCGGGTCCACGTGCACCGGCCGGTTCGGGTGGATCGGGAGCTCGATGACCCCGCCGTGGGCCATCACGGCCACCGAGCCGTGGCCCTTGAGGGTGGTGGTGAACAGGCCCTGGCCGGTCACCTGCCCGCGGACCATGCCCATGATCCCGCCCTGGGAGCCCATGAACATCGTGCCCTGCTGGAGGGTGCCGTCGAAGGCCAGCAACCGGTCCGCCTCGACGTACAGGGTCTCGCCGGTCAGGTTGATCACCTGGATGTGGTGGCCGCCGTGACCGAACATCACGGTGCCGCTGCCCTCGACCGACATCAACGGGGTCTGCTCGTTCGCCACGCGGCGCCCGATCATGCCCATCACCCCGCCCTGACCACCTGTCAGGCTCGGGGTGAAGGAGACCTCGCCGCGGTACGCGAGCATGGCGCCGCGCTGGCTGTACATCTTCTGCCCCGGGATCACCTGGGCCTCGACCATCTTCGAGTTGATCTCGCGGAACGGCATCAGATGTCGCCGCCGATCGTGTTGCGCTCGCTGGGCTGCACGTACACCAGGCCCTCGCCCTCGAAGCGGATCTGGAAGGCCTCGCCGGAGCCCTCGCCGATCAGCGTGCGGAAGTTCACGCCGGACTGGAAGGACTGCGAGAGGTTGCCGGTGTGCGCGATGTACGCCCCCGGGTCCACGGAGAGCGGGTACTGGGAGCTCACGCGGAGCACCACCGCCGGGCCGTCGGACATGATGGCCGCCTGCCCCGAACCCTCGACGGTCGTGGTGAAGAGGCCGTTGCCCGTCGTCGCTCCGCGCAGGCCGGTGAAGGTCGTGCCGGTGCGCAGCCCCGCGTCGGTGCACAGCAGGTTGCTGGACTCGACGTAGAGCTTCTCGCCGCGCAGATTGACGAGATTGATCTCACTCGCGCGGTCCGCGAAGAAGCAGGTGCCGTGCCCCTGCACCTCCATCACCGTCATCTGTTCGCCGGTCAGCCGGCGCGTCACCATGCCGCGCAGGCCTTCGCCGCCGCCGGTCATCTTCTTGAAGGCCATCTGCCCGTCGTACGCGACCATGGAGCCGTTCTTCGCTTTCACGGCATCCCCGGTCAGGTCGACGGCGAGCACCTTGCTGCCTTGGAGTCGGAACTGAGCCACGGGGAGACGTTATCGGCAGCGGGCGGACGCGAACAGGGCGCGGCGGCCGATATACGCCACACCCGGGCGGCGCAACCGGGAGCGGCCGCATCCGCTCCGGCCCCCGGGGCCGGGTCAAGATCCCGCAAAAGCGGCTGAGACACTGGGACGAACTGACCTCCACCCCGAAGGCTCCCCGTGGACATCAAGACCGCCTCCGCCCTGCACCGGCTGCGCCTCATCTCCGTCCCGGAGGCGCTGTCGTTCCCGGCCCTGCTGATCTTCGGCTCGCTGCTGAGCCGGATCTCGGACGTCGACTACCTGATGATGCCTCTGGGCATCCTCCACGGGATCCTGTTCGTGATCTACGCGATCTTCCTGCTGGACGTCTGGAACAAGGCGAAGTGGCCGCTCAAGAAGGTCGCCCTGTTCTTCGGGCTCGCGCTGCTGCCCTTCGGCGGCCTGTACGGCGACAAGCTCCTCAAGCGGGACGAGGCCGACAGCGTGGTGGCGGCCCGTGCGCGTGAGGTGGCCGGCGCATGATCGTCGCGTTCTCCGTGACCCCGCTCGGGGTCGGTGACGAGGTCGGCGAGTACGTGGCCGACGCGGTGCGGGTGGTCCGCGAGTCGGGCCTGCCGAACCGCACCGATGCCATGTTCACCACCGTGGAAGGTGAGTGGGACGAGGTCATGGACGTGGTCCGGCGAGCCGTGGCGGCGGTCGAGGAGCGGGCGCCGCGCGTCTCGTTCATCCTCAAGGCCGACATCCGGCCCGGTGTCACGGACGGGATCACGTCGAAGGTCGAAACGGTGGAACGCCACCTCGCACAGGGCTGACCTCCCCGCCACCATGGGTTCCGAGCGCCCCCGGCCGATCGCGGCCGGGGGCGCTTTCGCGGGTCAGTCCTCGGCGCGGCGGGCCAGGCCCAGGGCAAAGTCCGGCCACCACGTGCCGGCCGCCGGGCCGCCGCGGCAGGGTCCGTCGGAGTCGCCCGGCCGTCTCACCCACAGGTACGCGTCGACGAGCGGGTCGTCCGTGCGGTCGGTCGGCGGCCGCCCGAGGGAGCGGCCCGGGGGATTGCACCGGGCCCGGGCGTCGTCGGCGCCGGGCAGCGGGCCGGCGCCGTTGCGGCCGGTGTCGATGACGAAGTGCGCGTTCTTCGCGGCCTTCGAGATCTCGGCGCCGTAGGCCCTTGCGTCCGCGTCGCTCCGGAAACCGGAGACGTTCACGGCGAAGCCGTCGGCGTGCTCCAGGCCCGCCTTGCGGAGGGGCGCGACGAGGTCCGCCGGCCTGCCGGTCCGGCCCGGACCGCCCGCGTCGAGGTAGACCTTGGTCTTCGGGTTCCGCTTGAGCCGGTGCACGGCCTCCGAGAGCAGCCGGTAGCGCTCGGCGTGTTGAGCGGGGGGAGTGCACCCGTCGACGGTGTGCACGACGGCGTCCGGCTCCAGGACCACGAGGGCCTTGCCGTCGCCGATCGCGTCGGCGACGGTCCCGATCCAGCCGCGGTAAGCGCGGGCGTCCTCGGCGCCACCGGCCGGACGCCGACCGCAGTCGCGGTACGGGATGTGGTACGCCGTCAGCAGCAGCGTCCGCCCCGCGGCGCGGGCCCCCGCCGCGGCCCGCCGGATCCCGGGGCCGGGGTCGTCACCCGCCGCCCACAGGGCCGTCGGCCGGTCCGCGATCCTGCGCAGCACCTGGGCGTCACCGTTGCGGCCCGCCGCCTCCCAGGCGGCGACCTGCCGGGCGGCCGCGCTCTGCGGGTCGACCCAGTAGGGGGACTCGGCGGCGGGCGCGGGCGCGGGTGCGGCCCCCGGGGCGCCGGGCCGGGGCGGCGGCGGTTCCCCGGAACAGGCCGGGGCGGCCACGAGGAGCAGGAGCAGGCCGATGAGGGCCGGCGGACGGCGTCGTGGAGCGGCGGGGTGCATCCGGCTTCCTCGGGGCGCAGGGGCGGGAACGAACCGTCGTCAATCGTGACATGACGGTCATTCATCGCCCGCCTGCGACACCGAGGTCACCGAGGTCAGGGCGATGGCCAGCGGGGTGCGCTCGTACAGGACTTGGTGGCCGTGGCGGGCCGAGGCGAGCAGACCGGCCGCGTGCAGGACGCCGAGGTGCGCCGAGACCGTGGACGGGGCGAGGCCGAGCCGGCGGGCCGGGGCGGTGGTCGAAGCCGGCTCGTCCAGCGCGCAGAGCACCTCGGCCCGGGCCCGGCCGAGGAGGCGGGCCAGCGCGTCAGGGGCCGGCCCCGCCGGGGCCGTCCACAGCGCGCCGATGCCGCGCGCGGGGTAGTCGAGCGTGGGTTGCCAGGGCGGGTCGTAGCCGCCGCCGGGACGTCGGCCTCCAGCAGGACCCGCAGCCGGTGCCAGTCCGGGGCGACCGGATTGTGCCCGGTACGCGGCATGAGGAGCCAGAGCGGCCGCAGGTCCGGCCCGTCTTCTGGGCCGGCTCCGCGCTCACCGCCCGAACGCGTTCGCGGATCGTGGCTCCGCTCGCCGCCGCCGGACTCCTCCCGCTCCTCCTCCACGGCGTCCGGCCCGGCGTGCCCGGTGTCCTCCTCGCCCTGCTGCTCGCCGGCCTCGCCCACGCCCACACCCTCGGGCTCGACCAGTGGTACGCCGACGCCGTCCCCGAGGAGCTCCGTGGCCGCGCGATGACCCTGCTCAGCACCGGACCGATGACCCTCCAGGGCGTCGGCATGGCCCTGACCGGCCTCGCCGCCGAGTTCCTGCCCGTGCACGGGGTCGTCGCCGGGGCCGGAGCGGTCGGGACCCTGGTGGTCCTGCTGCTCCTGGCCGAGCTCCGGGCGAGCGGCCGTTCCCGGAGAGGGCCGAGGAATGAGACGGGGGTGGTCACCAAATGACCGCCCGGTAGGGTCGGGTGCGTGCCCAAGCCGCTCAGCCTTCCCTTCGACCCCATCGCCCGCGCCGACGAACTCTGGCAGCAGCGCTGGGGGCCGGTGCCCTCGATGGCCGCCATCACCTCGATCATGCGGGCGCACCAGATCCTGCTCGGCGAGGTCGACGCGGTGGTCAAGCCGTACGGACTCACGTTCGCGCGCTACGAGGCGCTGGTGCTGCTCACCTTCTCCAAGGCGGGCGAGCTGCCGATGTCGAAGATCGGCGAGCGGCTCATGGTCCACCCGACGTCGGTGACGAACACCGTGGACCGGCTCGTGCGCTCCGGGCTCGTCGACAAGCGGCCCAACCCCAACGACGGGCGCGGCACGCTCGCCTCCATCACCGACAAGGGCCGCGAGGTCGTCGAGGCGGCCACCCGGGACCTGATGGAGATCGACTTCGGTCTGGGCGTGTACGACGCGGAGGAGTGCGCGGAGATCTTCGCGCTGCTGCGCCCGCTGCGCGTGGCCGCCGCCGACTTCGACGACAAGTAGCCCGCGTCAAGATCGCTCAAAACGGACGGTTACGCTCGACGGCATGAAACGAAGCGTGCTGACCCGCTACCGCGTCATGGCCTACGTGACCGCGGTCATGCTCCTGATCCTCTGTGCCTGCATGGTGGCGAAGTACGGCTTCGACACCGGCGCCGACCTGACCTTCGCGGTCTCGCAGGCCCACGGTGTGCTCTTCATGATCTACCTGGTCTTCGCCTTCGACCTGGGCTCCAAGGCCAAGTGGCCCTTCGGCAAGCTGCTGTGGGTGCTGGCCTCCGGCACCATCCCGCTGGCCGCGTTCTTCGTCGAGCGCAAGGTCCGCGCCGAGGTCGAGCCGCTCGTGCCGGGCGCTCCGGCCCCCGCGAACGCCTAGTGACCGGCTAGATCCGCACCGCGACATCGGACCCCGGGGAGACACTCCCCGGGGTTTCCCATCGACATTTACTAGGACGTCCTAGTAAATTCACGGGTATGGACGCAGACGCCATCGAGGAGGGCCGCCGCCGCTGGCAGGCCCGTTACGACAAGGCCCGCAAGCGCGAGGCAGACTTCACCACGCTCTCCGGGGATGACGTCGATCCCGTCTACGGACCCCGCCCCGGGGACTCGTACGAGGGCTTCGAGCGCATCGGGTGGCCGGGGGAGTACCCCTACACCCGCGGCCTGCACGCCACCGGCTACCGGGGGCGGACGTGGACGATCCGGCAGTTCGCCGGCTTCGGCAACGCGGAGCAGACCAACGAGCGCTACAAGATGATCCTGGCCGCCGGCGGCGGCGGGCTCTCCGTGGCCTTCGACATGCCGACCCTCATGGGACGCGACTCCGACGACCCGCGTTCGCTGGGCGAGGTCGGGCACTGCGGCGTCGCCATCGACTCCGCCACGGACATGGAGGTCCTCTTCAAGGACATCCCGCTCGGTGACGTCACGACCTCCATGACGATCTCGGGCCCCGCCGTGCCCGCCTTCTGCATGTACCTGGTCGCCGCCGAGCGGCAGGGCGTGGACCCGGCCGTGCTCAACGGCACGCTCCAGACCGACATCTTCAAGGAGTACATCGCCCAGAAGGAGTGGCTCTTCGAACCGGAGCCGCACCTGCGCCTCATCGGCGACCTCATGGAGTACTGCACCAAGGGCATCCCCGCCTACAAGCCGCTGTCCGTCTCCGGCTACCACATCCGCGAAGCCGGGGCCACGGCCGCGCAGGAGCTCGCGTACACGCTGGCGGACGGCTTCGGTTACGTGGAGCTCGGGCTCTCGCGCGGCATGGACGTGGACGACTTCGCGCCCGGCCTCTCCTTCTTCTTCGACGCGCACCTCGACTTCTTCGAGGAGATCGCCAAGTTCCGTGCCGCCCGCCGGATCTGGGCCCGCTGGATGAAGGAGGTGTACGGCGCCAAGAGCGACAAGTCGATGTGGCTGCGCTTCCACACCCAGACGGCCGGCGTCTCGCTGACCGCGCAGCAGCCGTACAACAACGTCGTGCGCACCGCGGTGGAGGCGCTCGCGGCCGTGCTCGGCGGGACCAACTCCCTGCACACCAACGCCCTGGACGAGACCCTCGCGCTGCCCAGCGAGCAGGCGGCGGAGATCGCCCTGCGCACGCAGCAGGTGCTGATGGAGGAGACCGGCGTCGCCAACGTGGCCGACCCGCTGGGTGGTTCGTGGTTCGTCGAGCAGCTCACCGACCGCATCGAGGCCGACGCCGAGAAGATCTTCGAGCAGATCAAGGAGCGCGGCCTGCGCGCCCACCCGGACGGGCAGCACCCCATCGGGCCGATCACCTCGGGCATCCTGCGCGGCATCGAGGACGGCTGGTTCACCGGCGAGATCGCCGAGTCGGCCTTCCAGTACCAGCGTTCGCTGGAGAAGGGCGACAAGCGGGTCGTCGGCGTCAACGTCCACCACGGCTCGGTCACCGGCGACCTGGAGATCCTGCGGGTCAGCCACGAGGTGGAGCGGGAGCAGGTCCGTGCGCTCGGTGCGCGCAAGGAGCGCCGCGACGACGCGAAGGTGACGGCCGCCCTGGAGGCCATGCTGGCCGCCGCCCGCGACGGGTCGAACATGATCCCGTCCATGCTGGACGCGGTGCGCGCGGAGGCGACGATGGGCGAGATCTGCAACGTGCTCCGCGAGGAGTGGGGCACGTACACGGAGCCCCCGGGCTTCTAGCCGGCCCGGCACCGCCGAGGTCCGGGTGCGCCGCCGCTGCCGGGGCCGGCCCCCGGACCCCCGGTCCTCGAACGCCGGACGGGCCGGATTTGCCGCACCTGGCGAGCGGGCGGGCGGGGCGAATCCGGCCTCGCCGGCGTTTGAGGTGCGGGGTCCGGGGCGGAGCGCAGGGGAACGACGGAAGGGCGGGTAGGGGACAGGCCCCGCGGGGACCCGCCGGTCCGGCGGCGCCCGGTCAGGCGGGGGCCGGTCCGGCAGGGGCCGCCCCGCGGAGGCCGTGCATCAGGAGGGTCGTGAACATGCCGGCCCACAGTTCGTCCACCGGCTCCGAGCTGACCAGCGCACGGTGCACCACCGTGCCCGCGATCACGTCGAAGATCAGGTCCGTGGTGTGGCCGGCGACGTCCTGGTCCTCCTCTTGGGGGAGCTCGCCACGGGCCTGCGCCCGTTCGCGACCCAGTACGACGAGACGTTTCTGCCGGTCCACGATCGCCGACCGGATCCGGTCACGCAGGGCCTCGTCCCGGGTGGACTCGGCGACGACCGCCATCAGGGCCGTACGGGCCTCCGGGCGCCGCAGCAGCGCGGCGAACTGGAGCACCACGTCCTCGATGTCGGCTTCGAGGGAGCCGCGGTCCGGGAGTTCGAGGGAGTCGAAGAGCTCCGCCACCGCGTCCACGACCAGCTCGTTCTTGCCCGCCCAGCGGCGGTAGAGGGTGGTCTTGGCGACGCCCGCCCGGGCCGAGACGTCGCCCATCGTCAGCTTCGACCAGCCCAGCTCGACCAGCGCGTCGCGCGTCGCGGCGAGGATCGCCGCGTCCGCCGCGGCGCTGCGAGGACGGCCGGTGCGGCCGGGGCTGGCGTTGCGCATGGCCGAGACCATACCCGTCAGTAGCGGAACCGTCGGATCCCGAATCGCTGTGGTTCAAATCACGGGGCGCCGAAGGCTCCGGAAGAGTTACGCTACGGGCCGTAGCGTAAGAGCGACAACCACGCGAAGACCTACAGGCGCCAGGTGGGGACCCGGCGCCGACCGGCAGCAGAACAGCATGACGATCGCGCCACGGCGGCACCACGGCCAATTCACGCGATCTTTTTCGTCGGCGCGCGCACACGGGGGAGGATGTACGCATGCAGCCCAGAAACATGTCCATGAGCGGCGTCGTCGACCTCGCCGCGGTGAAGGCGGCCGGTGAGGCCAAGGCCAAGGCCGAGCAGGCCCGCGCCGAAGCGGCGCGCCAGGCCGGCCAGGGCGGCGGAAGCGGCCCGGCCGCAGGCGCCGTGCCGCCGTCCGCGCTCGTCGTCGACGTAGACGAAGCCGGGTTCGAACGCGATGTGCTCCAGCTGTCCGCAGAGGTCCCGGTCGTCCTGGACTTCTGGGCCGAGTGGTGCGAGCCCTGCAAGCAGCTCAGCCCCCTGCTGGAACGCCTGGTGGTCCAGGCGAACGGCCGCCTCGTGCTGGCCAAGGTCGACGTCGACGCCAACCAGATGCTGATGCAGCAGTTCGGCATCCAGGGGATCCCGGCCGTCTTCGCCGTGGTCGCCGGCCAGGTGCTGCCGCTGTTCCAGGGCGTGGCCCCCGAGCAGCAGATCCGCGAGACCCTCGCCCAGCTGGTCCAGGTCGCCGAGGAGCGCTTCGGGATCATCGGCATCGAGGTCGACCCGAACGCGGAGCCCGTCAGTGCGGCCGCCGGCGAGGCCGAGGTCCCGGCCGGTCCGTACGACGCGCTGCTGGAGGCGGCCGTCGTCGCGCTGGACGCGGGTGACCTGGGCGGCGCCGTGCAGGCCTACAAGAACGTGCTCGCCGACGACCCGTCCAACAGCGAGGCCAAGCTGGGCCTGGCCCAGGCCGAGCTCCTCGCCCGGGTCCAGCACATGGACCCGCAGGCGGTGCGCACCGCGGCCGCCGAGAACCCGCGCGACCCGGCGGCGCAGATCGCCGCGGCCGACCTCGACCTCGTCGGCGGTCACGTGGAGGACGCCTTCGGGCGTCTGGTGGACACGGTGCGCGTGACGTTCGGTGAGGAGCGGGACTCCGTGCGGCTGCGGCTGCTGGAACTGTTCGAGGTCATCGGCGCGGACGACCCGCGCGTCACGGCCGCGCGCACGGCGCTGGCGCGGGTGCTGTTCTAGCGCGGGCCCGGAGCCTGTCGGCGCCGGCTCGAGAAGCCGGCGATTTGTTGACACGGAGATAAACAGCGGCCGCACTTTGCCAAAACTTGGCAATCGCGGCCGCTGTTACTCGTAGTAAGTCGAACCCCGTGAACTGTCCGGAGTGTTCGCTCTTCCACCGTTCTGTCGTGGCCCTCGGTAACACCCTGTGTCGCCACCCGGCGGCAGTGGGTCGTATCCCGGTTATCTTGCCGTTACCCGCCAGTAACGAACCCCCTTGTGCCCCGGCCTGGAATGGACCACGATCGGCGACGCTCGGTCCTTCCCGCAGAGCCGCTCACTCGGAACGCGGTGGAGGGTCCCCACCGAGCCGGCCGGTGGCAGTGGCACCGGCCGTTGGACAGGGGGGTTCCCGCTACACGGTGGGGCCTGTCCTCCAGGTTGCGCGAACGCGTGGCCCAGTGGTTGTCGCTCGGGGGTGATCGCCGGTGTTTCGGACGTGGCACAGCCGCGGCCCGGCCGCCTGCGCTCCTTCCCGAGGACGTAGCACTTCTCCCATCCCAGGACGGGCAGGGCCCGGACCGGAGATGTACGTCCGAGAAGGAGGAACGAAATGAGTTCTCAGGTTCGTGGCGGGACCAGATGGAAGCGCTTCGCGCTCGTCATGGTGCCGAGCATCGCGGCCACCGCCGCGGTCGGTGTGGGTCTGGCGCAGGGTGCCCTCGCGGCGTCCTTCAGCGTCTCCGGCCAGGACTTCAAGGTCTCGGCCGACAAGCTCGACGGTGACAACCTCATCCAGTACGGCGGCATCGCCGAGGGTCACGACCTCAAGGGCAACGCGCAGCACCACCCGGTCACCATCTCCGGGTTCAGCCACGCCGAGATCACCAACATGTGCCAGTCGCTGGTGACCCCGACTCCGCTGGGCAACGTGACCCTGCAGCTGCGCACCGGCCACAAGGGCAAGCCGGCCGTCGCCGACAACATCTACCTGGATGTGGCCGAGCTCGACACCGACGCCGAGTTCCAGAACCTGGACATCGGTGTCGCGGTCGGTGACCCGAGCCACAAGACGAAGCCGCAGGCCGGCACGGTCGCCAGCCCGTACGCGTTCTCGCAGCGCGCGGACAAGGCGGTCCTGACGAACGTGCGCCAGAAGGCGTGGGCGACCACGGCGGGCACGTTCAAGCTCCCCGACCTGAAGCTGCGTCTGCTCGGTGGCGACCAGCCGTGCTACCAGGACGAGAAGTAATCCGTCCCGGTTGAGCGACCGGAGGGGCGGCCGGCGGCGCGATGCGACGCCGTCCGCCCCGTCCGGGCTCCACAGAGTTCTCCGTACCACCCGTTTCCAGGGAGCTGTTGTCCATGAACCCCAAGGCCCCCGTTTACGTTCGCGCCGAAGACGACGCCTGGCTCACCGTGGTGTACTACTACGTCCACGCCTGGACCGGCCGCCGTCCCTTCTGGGCCGGGCTGTTCACGCTCGTCAGCGGTTTCCCGATCGCGTACTTCCCGTACGCCGACCTCCGCCTGGGCAACATCACCCTCGCCATGGCCACCACGGGTGGCGCCGGCGCGCTGATCATCGGCGTCCTGCTGATCACGCTGGGCCTGGCCCTGTGGTTCCAGCAGGCCATCCGCGTCTTCGCCGGTGTCGCCTCGATCCTGCTGGCCCTGGTCTCGATCCCGGTGTCCAACCTCGGCGGCTTCGGCCTGGGCTTCATCCCCGCGATGATCGGCGGCGCCCTCGCGCTGTCGTGGGCCCCCGGGCAGCCGGCGGACGAGGAGCCCGGGGACCAGCCTCCGGCCGCCGCGGTCGACATGGCCAAGGCGGAGCACATGGTGGCCCCCCAGGGAGTACCCGCGCCCCGCGCGACGGAAACGGCACACGCGAGCGAGACGACTGCCCACGCCGATGGCGGGAGGAACAGTGCGGGGTGACGAGACGCAGCGGGGCGTGGCCCCAGGCGCAGAGTCCCGTGAGATCAAGGGTCCGCGGCACGCGGCCCCCAGGAAGTCGCTGCTGAACAAGCT
The DNA here is from genome assembly GCF_055585365.1 of Streptomyces sp. NPDC053432. NCBI lineage: Bacteria > Bacillati > Actinomycetota > Actinomycetes > Kitasatosporales > Streptomycetaceae > Streptomyces > Streptomyces sp. NPDC053432. Next base: position 330,285 of record NZ_JBVJKF010000005.1, on the reverse strand, counting down.
CCAGATACCCGTCGGCAAGACGATGGCGCTGGCGGCCATGCCGACGGCCGTGTTCGTGGGCATGGGCATGGCGCCGAAGCTGGCCCTGGCCGACGACAAGGACATCCCCTTCGCGCCCGGACCGTGCGTGACGCGGTCCGACGAACCCGCGGAGGCCTCGAAGTCGCCGTCGCCTTCGAAGTCGCCGTCCCCGGGCGCATCGGCCACGCAGACCCCCGCACCGACCGCGTCGGCGAAGCCGAAGCAGAGCGGGACGGCGTCCCCGAACCCGACGGCCACCAAGTCCGCGGACGCGTCCCGGACCGCCACGTCCACCACGGACAAGCAGCCGGCCCCCTCGGTGACACCGACGCCGACCAAGAGCACCAACCCGCTGGACCCGCTGGGTGTCGGGGACGCGCTCAAGGACCTCGTCGGCGGGCTCACCAAGCCCCTGACGGACCCGAAGGCCACTCCCACGCCCACTCCGTCCACCACGCCGTCCACGACGCCGACGAAGACCCCGCCGAAGACCCCCGCTCCGGACCCGGCCGCGGACGCGATCCGCGACGCCGCGAAGAAGGCGGGCGTCGACGTCGAGGAGCTGTCCGACGACGTCAAGGACACGGTCACGAACCCGAAGGACGAGACGGGCGCGAAGGCCGGCGAGGACAAGGCCGCGGACGGGGCGTCGAAGGACCCGGACGGGAAGGAACCCTTCCCCTGCCCGACCTACGACGCGAAGGCCCTGGCCGACGCCGAGCTGGAGCAGGGCATCCCGCTCCTGCCGGACGAGCCCTGGTACCTGGACAGCTCGCTGCTGACCCTCTACGGCCTGGACTACCACGGCATCGTCGAGGTGAAGACGGCGGGCGGCAAGACCAAGAAGGTCCTGAAGTTCACCGCGGACTCGCTGGACATCAAGGACCTGTACCAGACGGTCGGCAAGGACAGGAACGTCGCCCACCTCAAGTCGCGTCCGGGCTCCACCTCCAGGATCCGCGGCGGCACGGTGACGATGTACACGGAGAGCCTCAAGGGCAACCTCTTCGGTCTGATCCCGATCGAGTTCACCCCGAACAGCCCGCCGCCGCTGAACGTCCCCTTCGCGTTCTTCACGAACGTCAAGGTCGTCCAGGCCGGCCAGTTCGGCGGCACCCTGACGGTGCCGGGACTGAAGAACTACATCGGCCCGCCGGAGTAGTCCCGCGCGGTCCGCGACGCGTACGAGCACATGCCGAGGGCCGGCACCCGATCGATCGGGTGCCGGCCCTCGGCCTCTGTGCGGCAGAGTTGCGGGCGGCGCGCAGCGGCGACGTCAGTCGCGCTCGCCGCCACCCAGGTGGTGGACCCGGACCATGTTGGTGGTGCCCGGGACGCCGGGGGGAGAGCCGGCCGTGATCACCACGGTGTCGCCCTCGTTGTTGCGGCCGAGCTTCAGCAGCTCGCCGTCGACCAGGTCGACCATGGCGTCGGTGGTGTCCACGTGCGGGACGATGTACGACTCGACGCCCCAGCTCAGCGTGAGCTGGTTGCGGGTGTGCGGGTCGGTGGTGAAGGCCAGGATCGGCTGCACGGCGCGGTAGCGCGACAGGCGGCGGGCCGTGTCACCGGACTGGGTGAAGGCGATGAGCGCCTTGCCGTCGAGGAACTCCGCGATCTCGCAGGCCGCGCGGGCGACGGAGCCGCCCTGGGTGCGGGGCTTCTTGCCCGGGACCAGCGGCTGCAGGCCCTTGGACAGGAGCTCCTCCTCCGCCGCCGCGACGATCTTCGACATCGTCTTGACGGTCTCGATCGGGTAGGCGCCGACCGAGGACTCGGCGGACAGCATGACCGCGTCGGCACCGTCGAGGATCGCGTTGGCGACGTCGGAGGCCTCGGCGCGGGTCGGCCGCGAGTTGGTGATCATCGACTCCATCATCTGGGTCGCGACGATCACCGGCTTGGCGTTGCGGCGGCACATCTCGATGAGCCGCTTCTGGACCATCGGGACCTTCTCGAGCGGGTACTCGACGGCGAGGTCGCCGCGGGCCACCATGACCGCGTCGAAGGCCGCGACCACGGCCTCCATGTTCTCGACGGCCTGCGGCTTCTCCACCTTGGCGATGACGGGGACCCGGCGGCCCTCCTCGTCCATCACCTTGTGGACGTCCTTGACGTCGTTGGCGTCGCGGACGAAGGACAGGGCGACCATGTCGCAGCCCATCCGCAGGGCGAAGCGGAGGTCGTCGACGTCCTTCTCCGACAGGGCGGGGACGTTGACCGCGGCGCCCGGCAGGTTGATGCCCTTGTGGTCCGAGATGACACCGCCCTCGATGACGATGGTCCTGACCCGCGGGCCCTCGACCTCGGTCACCCGGAGCTCGACGTTGCCGTCGTTGATCAGGATCTGGTCACCCTTGGCGACGTCGCCCGGGAGGCCCTTGTAGGTGGTGCCGCAGATGGACTTGTCACCGGGGACGTCCTCGGTGGTGATGGTGAACTCGTCACCGCGCACCAGCTCGACGGGACCCTCGGCGAAGGTCTCCAGACGGATCTTCGGGCCCTGGAGGTCGGCGAGGACGCCGACGGCGCGCCCGGTGTCCTCGGAGACCTTCCGGACGCGGTCGTACCGCTCCTGGTGTTCTGCCTGGGACCCGTGGCTGAAGTTGAATCGGGCCACGTTCATACCTGCCTCGATGAGCGCTTTCAGCTGCTCATACGAGTCGACGGCGGGGCCCAGCGTGCAGACGATTTTGGAACGGCGCATGAAGCGGATCCTATCCGTTTGTTTCGTAGCGGAATATTCCGTCTGGCGGAAAGTCCAAGTGACTACTGAGTAACCAGCGCGTACGCCTGGGAGGCGATCTCCAGTTCCTCATCGGTCGGGACCACGGCCACGGCCACCCGGGCGTACTCCGCCGAGACCAGCCGCGGCTCCGCGGAGCGCACCGCGTTGGCCTGCGGGTCCAGCGCCAGGCCCAGCTCGGCCAGACCCTCCACCGCGGCCTCCCGGATCCAGGAGGAGTTCTCCCCGACCCCGGCGGTGAAGACGACCGCGTCCACCCGGCCCAGCACCGCCGAGTAGGCACCGATGTACTTCTTCAGCCGGTGCACGTACGAGGCCAGCGCGAGCTGGGCCGAGGCGTCGCCCTCCTCCGCCCGCCGCTGCACCTCGCGCATGTCGTTGTCGCCGCACAGGCCCAGCAGACCGCTCTTCTTGTTCAGGAGCGAATCGATCTCATCCACCGAGAGGCCCCCCACCCGGGCCAGGTGGAAGACGACCGCCGGGTCGAGGTCCCCCGAACGGGTACCCATGACCAGGCCCTCCAGCGGGGTCATCCCCATGGAGGTCTCCACGCAGACCCCGCCGCGCACGGCCGAGGCGGAGGCGCCGTTGCCGAGGTGGAGCACGATCACGTTCACGTCCGAGGGCGCCTTGCCGAGCAGCGCCGCCGTCGCCCGCGACACGTAGGCGTGCGAGGTCCCGTGGAAGCCGTACCGCCGGATGGAGTACTTGTCGGCCGTCGCGGCGTCGATCGCGTACCGGGCCGCGTACTCCGGCATCGTCGAGTGGAAGGCCGTGTCGAAGACGGCTACCTGCGGGATGTCCGCACGCAGCGAGCGCGCCACCTCGATGCCCGTCACGTTCGCCGGATTGTGCAGCGGGGCGAGCGGGACCAGGCTCCGGATCTCGGCCAGCACCTCGTCGTCGATCACCGTCGGCTGCGTGAACCGCGTCCCGCCGTGCACCACCCGGTGCCCCACCGCGGCCAGTTCGGGGGAGTCCAGCCCCAGCCCGTCGGCGGCCAGCTCCGCCGCGACGGCCCGCAGCGCCGCCCCGTGGTCGGCGACCGGGCCCAGCCGCTCCCGCCGTCCGCCTGCGGCGCCGCTTCCGGTGCCCGGCTCGTGGACCAGCCTGGAGGTCTCCTCGCCGATGCGCTCCACCAGGCCGGCCGCGAGACGGGACCGGTCCGCCATGTCGAGGAGCTGGTACTTGACCGACGAGGAGCCGGAGTTGAGGACGAGTACGCGCGATGCGGTCACGGTGAGGGGTCTTTCCTTCGGGATGCGGTCGGGTGCGGTCGGTCGGGTGCGGTGGAGGGTCACTGGGCCTGAGGCAGCGGCTGGGACTGCGCCTGGATCGCGGTGATCGCCACGGTGGTGACGATGTCCTGCACGAGCGCCCCGCGCGACAGGTCGTTGACCGGCTTGCGCAGGCCCTGCAGGACGGGACCGACCGCGACGGCGCCCGCCGAACGCTGCACGGCCTTGTACGTGTTGTTGCCGGTGTTGAGGTCGGGGAAGATCAGCACCGTCGCCCGGCCGGCCACGTCGGAGCCGGGCAGCTTGGTCGCCGCGACCGAGGGCTCCACGGCCGCGTCGTACTGGATCGGGCCCTCGACCGCCAGGTCGGGGCGCTGCTCGCGGACGATCTCGGTGGCCTTGCGGACCTTGTCCACGTCGGCGCCCGAACCCGAGGTGCCCGTCGAGTACGACAGCATCGCGATCCGCGGCTCGACGCCGAACGCGGCGGCGGTGGCGGCCGACTGGACGGCGATGTCCGCCAGCTGCTCGGCGTCCGGGTCGGGATTGACCGCGCAGTCGCCGTAGACGAGGACCTTGTCGGCCAGGCACATGAAGAAGACGGAGGAGACGATCGACGCCTCCGGCTTGGTCTTGATGATCTCGAAGGCCGGGCGGATGGTCGCGGCGGTGGAGTGCACCGAGCCGGAGACCATCCCGTCGGCCAGGCCCTCCTGGACCATCAGGGTGCCGAAGTAATTCACGTCGGTGACCACGTCGTTGGCCAGCTCGACGGTCATGCCCTTGTGGGCGCGGGCCTTGGCGTAGTACTCGGAGAACCGTTCCCGCAGCGGGGAGTTCTCGGGGTCGATCAGCTGCGCTCCCGAGATGTCGATGCCGAGGTCGGCGGCCTTCTTCAGGATCGCCTGCTCCTCGCCCAGCAGCGTCAGGTCGCAGACCCCGCGGCGCAGCACCACGTCCGCGGCGCGCAGCACGCGCTCCTCGGTGCCCTCGGGCAGCACCACCCGGCGCCGCTCCGACCGGGCCCGCTCCAGCAGCCCGTGCTCGAACATCATCGGGGTGATCCGCTCCGACCGGGCCACCGACAGCAGGGCGCGCAGTTCCTGGATGTCCACGTGACGCTCGAACAGGCCGAGCGCGGTCTCCAGCTTGCGCGGGGTGGCCGAGTTCAACCGGCTCTGCAGGGAGAAGAGTTCGGCCGCGGTCGGGAAGCTGTTGCCCGCCACCGAGACCACCGGGGTGCCCGGCGCGAGCTTCGAGGCCAGCGTCAGGATGTCCTGCGTCGGGCGCTCGTTCAGGGTCAGCAGCACACCGGCGATCGGCGGGGTGCCCGAGGCGTGCGCGGCCAGCGCCCCCACGACGAGGTCCGAGCGGTCCCCCGGGGTGACGACCAGGCAGCCGGGGGTCAGGGCGTTCAGGAAGTTCGGCAGCATGGCGCCGCCGAAGACGAAGTCCAGCGCGTCGCGGGCCAGCCCGGCCTCGTCGCCGAGCAGCACCTCGCCGCCCAGTGCCCGGGTGATCTGGGCGACGGTCGGGGCGGACAGCGACTTGTCGTCCGGCAGCACGTAGCAGGGCACGGGGAGCCGGGCGGCGAGACGCCCGGCTATGACGTCGCGGTCCTCGGGGGCCACCCGGTTGACGACCATCGCGACGACGTGGCAGCCCAGGCTCTCGTAGGCACGGTAGGCGTTGCGGGCCTCGGCGCGGACGGCGTCGGCGGGGTGCTTGGTACCGCCCACCACGGGCAAGACCACCGCGCCCAGCTCGTTGGCCAGGCGGGCGTTGAGGGCGAGTTCGTCGGGGAGGTTGGTGTCCGCGTAGTCCGTGCCGAGCACGAGCATGACCTCGTAGTCGCGGGCCAGCCGGCTGTAGCGGTCGACCAGCTGCGAGACCAGCTCGTCGGTGCCCTTCTCCGCCAGGATCGCCGAGGCCTCCTGGTACTCCATGCCGTAGGCCGTCGCCGAGTCCTGGTCTATCCGGTAGCGCGCCTTCAGGAGCTCGAAGAGCCGGTCGGGTCCGTCGTGGAGCAGCGGACGATAGACGCCCACCCGTCCCGTCTGCCGGGTCAGGATCTCCATGATCCCCAGCTCGACGACCTGCCGGCCGTCACCCCGCTCGATACCGGTCACGTACACGCTGCGCGTCACGCGTGCTCTCCGTCCATGATGTAGCCGATTGACCCGATTGGTAGAGGCTTGCCCTCTTGACGATACCGCCGCGGACGGATAAGGCGCCCGCCAGGAAATGGCCCTGTCAGGGGGGTCGAAAGGCCTTTCCGGCGGAGCGGCCGGAAGCGCGCCCCACCCCGGGACCATGGAACAATCGGACACGCTTCACCACATACGCCCTTCATATCTACGGCCGGCCGGTCGCCCGCACGCGCCCGGTCGGACGACCAGGAGCAGGAGACACAGCACGATGCGTATCGGAGTTCTCACCGCAGGCGGCGACTGCCCGGGTCTCAACGCTGTCATCCGTTCGGTCGTACACCGGGCCCTGGTCGGCCACGGGGACGAGGTCATCGGCTTCGAGGACGGTTTCAAGGGTCTCCTCGACGGCCACTACCGCCCCCTCGACATCAACGCCGTCAGCGGCATCCTCGCCCGCGGCGGCACCATCCTCGGTTCGGCGCGCATGGAGCGCGCGCGGCTGCACGAGGCTGCCGAGAACGCGCAGGAGCTGGCCAAGCGGTACGGCATCGACGCGCTCATCCCGATCGGCGGCGAGGGCACCCTGACCGCCGCCCGGATGCTCTCGGACGCCGGAATGCCGGTGGTCGGCGTGCCGAAGACCATCGACAACGACATCTCCTCCACCGACCGCACCTTCGGCTTCGACACCGCCGTCATGGTCGCCACCGAGGCCATCGACCGCCTGAAGACCACCGCCGAATCGCACCAGCGCGTGATGGTCGTCGAGGTCATGGGACGCCACGCGGGCTGGATCGCCCTGGAGTCCGGCATGGCCGGCGGCGCCCACGGGATCTGCCTGCCGGAGCGCCCCTTCGAGGTGGACGCCCTGGTGAAGATGGTGGAGGAACGGTTCTCCCGCGGCAAGAAGTTCGCGGTCATCTGCGTGGCGGAGGGCGCGCACCCCGCCGAGGGCAGCATGCCGTACGAGAAGGGCGAGATCGACGCGTACGGTCACGAGCGCTTCGCCGGCATCGGCAACCGGCTCGCCACCGAGCTGGAGCACCGCCTCGGCAAGGAGGCCCGCCCGGTCATCCTCGGCCACGTCCAGCGCGGCGGCACCCCCACCGCATACGACCGCGTGCTCGCGACCCGCTTCGGCTGGCACGCCGTCGAGGCCGTGCACCGCGGCGAGTACGGCAACATGACCGCCCTGCGCGGCACCGACATCGTGATGGCCCCGCTGGCCTCCGCGGTCACCGAACTCAAGACGGTCCCCGAGCACCGCATGTACGAGGCCGAGTCGGTCTTCTGACCCCTCCCGGGTCCCCCGAACCTCCGGACCCCGGACCCCCGCCCCCCCCGGGTCCTTCGGCCCGCGGCCGGGACCCACGGCCCCGCTTCCGCAGCCGAACGGCCCCGGTCCCGTCCCTCTCCGGGACGGGACCGGGGCCGTTCGCAAGGGCCCGGATGTGTCCTAGGCCGCACCGCCCGCGAGGCTCCAGAAGCGGTCCAGGATGTCCGCGAGGTACTCCCGCCCCGCGTCGCCGCTCGCCGCGTCGCCGCCGCTGCCCCAGCTGAGCGTCGCCACCATCCGGGACTGGTACTCGGCGTGCAGCTGCTCCAGCACCCGCTCCAGGTGGCCCCGGGGTATCGGCAGCAGCTTGGTCAGCGGCTTCACGTACGCCTGCCAGCGGGTGGTCACCGCACTGCGCAGGGCGTCGGCGAGTTCCTCGTTCTTGCCGGTCGCGGTCAGGAACTGGGCCAGCGTCAGCCCCAGCACCGTCGCCAGCGCGGCGGACTGCCGCTCGTTGCCCTTCCAGCGCCCGGAGTCCTCCATCTTCTGGTAGGTGCCCGGCTCCACACCGATCCGCCGGGCCAGTTCCTCGGGGGCCAGCCCGCGCGCGAGCCGGTGCTCCCGCAGGGTGACGGGTTCGGCGAGCAGTTCCCCGGGCGAACACCACAGGACGCCCGCCAGAGCGGTGAGCTCGGCGGACGTGGGCGATATCTCGCCACGCTCCCACGCCATCACGGTCTCGGGCGCGACGACGAGTCCGTACTGGGCGTGAAGGCCGTAGGCGACGTGACCGGGTGCCATGCCCAGGGCCGCGCGCAGGCGGCGCGCGGCGGGGGCATTGAATGGTGGGCTGGATTGCACACGGCACACCGTAGAAGTGGCCAAGGCGCGGCGCCTACAGACCAAACAAACAAGCCCATAACTCGTAGGAAAGTCCTACGGAGTTAAGGGCTTTTGCCGGTCTGCGAGGCGACTGTCCGGTAATCGGGCGCTTGAAGATCCACTTCCGCATACGGTTCCAGGTCGAGCGCGTCCGCGCAAGGGCCATCACATCCCCTTCACGCGGGAACCACCGCCCCTTCCCCGGCGCACCACTTCCTTGCCTTGACCCCGACGTCAAGGAATAGCGTCGGGGCATGCGAATCGGCGAACTGGCGGAGCGGGCCGGGACCAGCACGCGGGCCCTGAGGTACTACGAATCGCGCGGGCTGCTGACCGCGCGGCGCAGCGGCAACGGGTACCGCACCTACGACGAGGACGACCTGCGCCTGCTGCGCCAGATCCGCATGCTGCAGGACTTCGGGTTCGAGCTGGAGGAGACCCGCCCGTTCGTGGACTGCCTGCGGGCGGGGCACCCCGCCGGGGACTCCTGCCCGGCCTCGCTGGCCGTCTACCGGCGCAAGCTCGCCGAGATGGACGCGCTGATCGGGCAGCTGGCCGACGTACGGGAGCAGGTCGCACGGCAGCTGGCCGAGGCCGAGGAGGCCGCCGGGCAGGCGGCGGGTCCGCGCTGCGAGATGACCGGCTGAAACGCGGGTGCGCGGCGCACCGAAGCGCGACCGCACCGAAGCGCGACCGCACCGCCGCGGCGAAGTGCTCAGCCGATGAACGCCGAAACCACACGAGAGGGGAAGACGACATGATCCGTGCCCACGGGGTGCCCGAGGTGACCGACGACGACTTCGAGGCCGAGGTGCTCGCAGAACGGGGCCGGCCCGTCCTGGTGGAGTTCACCGCGGACTGGTGCCCGCCCTGCCGGCAGCTCGCGCCCGTCCTGTCCGCCGTGGCCGCCGAGGAGGCCGGCCGGCTCAAGGTCGTGCAGCTCGACGTGGACAGCAACCCCGGTTCGGTCGCCCGGTACGGGGTGCTGTCCATGCCGACCCTGCTCGTCTTCCGTGACGGCGAGCCCGTCCGGCAGATGGTCGGGCTGCGCCCCAAGCGGAAGCTCCTCCAGGAGCTGGAGGAGGAGATGGCGAAGGCCGTTACGGCCTGAACCAGACCGTCGCCAGCGGCGGGAGCGTCAGGCGCAGGCTCGCCGGGCGCCCCTGCGCCGGCACCGGCTCGGGCCGCAGCGGTCGCGCGTGGTGGACGCCGCTGCCGCCGTAGAGCTCGTTGTCGGTGTTGAGGACCTCCCGCCACAGCGGAACCTCCTCCGGGACGCCGATCCGGTACCCGTGCCGGACCACCGGTGAGAAGTTCGACACCGCCAGCAGTGGCGAGCCGTCGTGCGCGTACCGCAGGAAGGCGAACACGTTGTCGTCCGCCGCGTCGGCCTCCACCCAGCCGAAGCCCTCCGGCACGGTGTCCCGCTCCCACAGCGCCGGCGTCGCCGTGTAGGTACGGTTCAGGTCGCGCACCAGGCTCCGTACGCCCCGGTGGTCACCGGCCGCCACGTACGAGTCGTCCAGCACCCACCAGTCCGGCCCGTGCACCTCCGACCACTCCGAACCCTGCGCGAACTCCTGCCCCATGAAGAGCAGCTGCTTGCCCGGGTGGGCCCACATGAAGCCCAGGTACGCCCGGTGCGCGGCCCGCTTCTGCCACCAGTCGTCCCCGGGCATCTTCGACACCAGCGAGCCCTTGCCGTGCACCACCTCGTCGTGCGAGATCGGCAGCACGTAGTTCTCGCTGAAGGCGTAGATCATCCCGAAGGTCATGTCGTGGTGGTGGTACTTGCGGTGCACCGACTCCTTCGACATGTAGCGCAGCGTGTCGTGCATCCAGCCCATGTTCCACTTCAGGCCGAAGCCCAGCCCGCCCGAGTCCGTCGGCCGGGTGACCCCGTCCCACGCCGTGGACTCCTCGGCGATGGTCACCACGCCCGGGCAGCGCCGGTACACGGTCGCGTTCATCTCCTGGAGCAGCGCCACCGCGTCCAGGTTCTCCCGCCCGCCGTGCTCGTTCGGCGACCACTCGCCCTCGTTTCGCGAGTAGTCGAGGTAGAGCATCGAGGCCACCGCGTCCACGCGCAGCCCGTCGACGTGGAACTCCTCGCACCAGTACACGGCGTTGGCGACGAGGAAGTTGCGGACCTCCTTGCGGCCGTAGTCGAACTCCAGCGTGCCCCAGTCCGGGTGCGCGGCCCGGCGCGGATCCTGGTGCTCGTACAGCGGCCGCCCGTCGAACTCCGCGAGCGCCCACTCGTCGCGCGGGAAGTGCGCCGGCACCCAGTCGACGATCACCCCGATCCCCGCCCGGTGCAGGGCGTCCACCAGGCAGCGGAAGTCATCCGGCGTGCCCATCCGCGAGGTCGGCGCGTAGAAACCGGTCACCTGGTAACCCCACGAGCCGCCGAAGGGGTGCTCGGCGACCGGCATGAACTCCACGTGCGTGAAGCCCAGCTCCTTGACGTACGCGGGCAGCTGATCCGCCAGCTGCCGGTAGCTGAGCCCCGGCCGCCAGGACGGCAGGTGCAGCTCGTAGACGGAGAACGGGGCCTGGTGGACGGGCCGGGAGCCGCGCGTCGCCATCCACTCCGCGTCCTGCCACACGTACCGGGAGGCGGTGACGACCGAGGCGTTCGCCGGGGGCACCTCCGCCGACCGGGCCATCGGGTCGGCGCGCAGGGTGTGGCTGCCGTCGGGGCGCGCGATGTCGTACTTGTACAGCGCACCCGCGCCCACGCCCGGCAGGAACAGCTCCCACACGCCGGAGGAGCCCAGCGAGCGCATCGGGTGGGCGACGGGGTTCCAGTACGAGAAGTCCCCGCTGACCCGGACGCCCTGGGCGTTCGGCGCCCACACCGTGAACCGGGTCCCGGAAACCCCCTGGTGCTCCATCGGCTCGGAGCCGAGGGCCTTCCACAGCTGTTCGTGGCGGCCCTCACCGATCAGGTGCAGGTCCAGCTCGCCGAGGGCGGGCAGGAACCGGTAGGGGTCGTGGACCTCGATCTCGTCGCTGTCGTAGGCGACCAGCAGCCGGTAGTCCGGCACTCCGGTGAGCGGCAGCAGCCCGGCGAACAGCCCGTCGCCCTCGTCGAGGAGTTCGGCGCGCAGCCCCTTGGCGATGACGGTCACCGTCTTGGCGTACGGGCGCAGCACGCGGAAGACCACCCCGCCGCGCTGGGTACGGGCGCCCAGCACGGAGTGCGGATCGTGGTGGCGGCCCTCCAGGAGCCGGGCCCGCTCCTCCCCGCCGAGCGCGGGCGCGGGCCGGACCCCGTGGGGCGGGGCGGCGCTGCGGGCCCGCGGGGCGCGGCCCTTCTTCGCCGGCGCAGCGGCCGGTACGGGTGCGGCGGCTTCGTCGCGGACGGTCGGTGACGGCTGTCGTGCGGCGCTCACGCGAGCGGCCTCCTCGGGGGCTTCGGATGGGGGGTGGTGCCCGGGGTGGGCGGGGGCATGCGGTGGGCGGGGGTGCCAGGGCCGGGCGGGGGCATGCGGTGGGCGGGGCGCTGCGGCTCCGACAGCCGGCGGATCGCTGCCATCGGGACGTGCAGCCAGTCGGGGCGGTGCCGGGACTCGTAGCGGGCCTCGTACACGGCCTTGTCGGTCTCGTACGCGCGCAGCAGGACCGGGTCCTCGCGCGGGTCGCGGCCGGTGGTGCGGGCGTAGCCCTCGCAGAACGCGGCCCGGCAGTCGTCCGCCCAGGCCGGGGCGAAGGGCCGGTGCGAGCGGGCCGCGTAGTCGAAGGAACGCAGTATCCCCGCGATGTCGCGGACGGCCGGTTCGGGGCGGCGGCGGTCCGCCAGCGGCCGGGCCGGCTCGCCCTCGAAGTCGATCAGCGCCCAGCCGCCGTCGGCGGTGCGCAGGGTCTGGCCCAGGTGCAGGTCCCCGTGGATGCGCTGGGCGGACACCCCGGTGCCCCGGGAGGCGGCCAGCGCGTCGAAGGCCCCGCGCAGCCCCGCCTCGTAGGGCCGCAGCGCCGGCACCTCCCGGGCGGTGGCCGCCAGCCGCGCCGTCATCCCCGCCGCCAGCCGGGCCGTCTGCTCCGGGCCGAGGGCGACGGTGGGCAGGGCCGAGGCGAGCGCGCTGTGCACCTCGGCGGTGGCCCGGCCCAGCGCGTACGCCTCGGAGGTGAAGTCCGCTCCCGCGCCGAGCCGGCGCAGCGCGAGCTGCCACCCGTCGTCGGAGCCGCGCAGGTACGGCTGGAGCACGCCCAGGGTCAGCGGTTCGCCGCCGGGCAGCGCGGCCTCGTACCAGGCGACGGGCGCCGGGACGCGGGTGCAGCCGGCGGCGGCCAGGGCCCGGGGCAGCTCCAGATCCGGATTGACCCCGGGGCCGACCCGGCGGAACACCTTCAGGATGTACGAATCCCCGTAGATCAGCGAGGAGTTGGTCTGCTCGCCGGACAGCGGCCGCGGCACGAGCCCGGCCGGGATCGGCGCGCCCGGGTCCCGGTCGAAGCCGAGCGGTCCGAGTGCGCCGGGGGAGCGCAACCGTTCCAGCAGCATCGCCGCGAGCCGGGGGTCGCCCAGCGCCTCGTACACCGCCCGGCCCCGGTACGGGCCGTCCTCGGCGTGCCCGATCAGGGCGGGCGCGAGGGCCGGGGGCAGCGGGGACGGGCGGATGCCCAGGAGGAGCTGGTAGCAGTCCCCGTCGACATCGAGGAGCAGGTGCAGCAGTCCGGGGATGGAGCCCGGCGGCAGCAGTTCGGCGGCCGAGACGGCCCTGAGCCTGGTGATGGTGCGGCCCTTGCCCGCGAACCAGCGTTGCGCGGGCAGCCAGGCCCGCAGCATCGGTTCCAGCGGGCCGATCCCGGCGGCCCGGTCGGCGGTCAGCCGGTTCCGGGCGGATGCAGCCTCCGACATGGCGTCGCGTCCTTTCCCCGGGCCGTCACAGAATGCGCAGAGTGTCCCGGATGTGCGGCAGTTGCTTCTCCGGTATGTGGGGGTGTCGGATCAGGATGATCCGTACAGGGGCGGGCGATTGACCCATCCGAGCCGCCCGCCCCGTACCGGGCCCTACTCGGCGCGCTGCTCGCCGCGCTGTTCCTTGCGTAGGCGGAACCAGTAGAAGCCGTGCCCCGCCAGGGTCAGCAGGTACGGCCACTCGCCGATCGGCGGGAAGCGCACGTCACCCGTGAGCTCCACCGGTACCCGCCCGTTGAACGACCGCAGATCCAGCTCGGTGGGCTGCGCGAAGCGGGAGAAGTTGTGCACGCACAGCACCAGGTCGTCGCCGAACTCGCGCAGGAACGCGAGCACCGCCGGGTTGGACGAGGGCAGTTCGGTGTACGAGCCGAGTCCGAAGGCCGGGTTCGCCTTGCGGACCTCGATCAGCCGGCGGGTCCAGTGCAGCAGCGACGCGGGCGAGGACATCGCGGCCTCGACGTTGGTGACCCGGTAGCCGTAGACGGGGTCCATGATGACCGGCAGGTTCAGCCTGCCCGGATCGCACGAGGAGAAACCGGCGTTGCGGTCCGGGGTCCACTGCATCGGCGTGCGGACGCCGTCGCGGTCGCCCAGCCAGATGTTGTCGCCCATGCCGATCTCGTCCCCGTAGTAGAGGACGGGCGAGCCGGGCAGCGACAGCAGCAGGGCCGTGAACAGCTCCATCTGCTTGCGGTCGTTGTCCAGGAGCGGGGCGAGCCTTCGCCGGATGCCGATGTTGGCCCGCATCCGCGGGTCCTTGGCGTATTCGGCGTACATGTAGTCGCGCTCTTCGTCCGTGACCATTTCGAGGGTGAGCTCGTCGTGGTTGCGCAGGAAGATGCCCCACTGGCAGCGGTCCGGGATCGCCGGGGTCTTGGCCAGGATCTCGGAGACGGGGTACCGGGACTCCCTGCGCACCGCCATGAAGATGCGCGGCATGACGGGGAAGTGGAAGGCCATGTGGCATTCGTCCCCGCCCTTCGTGAAGTCGCCGAAGTAGTCGACGACGTCCTCGGGCCACTGGTTGGCCTCGGCGAGCAGCACGGTGTCCGGATAGTGGGCGTCGATCTCGGCGCGGACCCGCTTGAGGAGCTGGTGGGTGCGCGGGAGGTTCTCGCAGTTGGTGCCCTCCTCCGCGTACAGGTAGGGCACGGCGTCGAGGCGGAAGCCGTCGATGCCGAGGTCCAGCCAGAACCGCAGCGCCGAGATGATCTCCTCCACCACGGCCGGGTTCTCGTAGTTGAGGTCCGGCTGGTGGGAGAAGAAGCGGTGCCAGTAGTACTGCTTGCGCACCGGGTCGTACGTCCAGTTCGACGTCTCGGTGTCGACGAAGATGATGCGGGCGTCCTGGTACTGCTTGTCGTTGTCGGCCCACATGTAGTAGTCGCCGTACGGGCCGTCCGGGTCCTTGCGGGACTGCTGGAACCACTCGTGCTGGTCGCTCGTGTGGTTCATGACGAAGTCGATGATCACCCGCATGCCGCGCTGGTGGGCGGCGTCCACGAACTCCACGAAGTCGGCGAGGTCGCCGAACTCGGGCAGTACGGAGGTGTAGTCGGCGACGTCGTAGCCCCCGTCACGCAGGGGCGAGGCGAAGAACGGGGGCAGCCACAGGCAGTCGACGCCGAGCCACTGGAGGTAGTCCAGCTTGGCGGTGAGCCCCTTGAGGTCGCCCACGCCGTCGCCGTTGCTGTCGTGGAACGAACGGACGAGGACCTCGTAGAAGACGGCCCGCTTGAACCAGTCGGGGTCGCGGTCCTTGGCGGGGGTGTCCTCGAAGGTGTCGGGGACGGGATCGTTGATCATCATGTGGTGGGTGACCCTCCGGTGGGCGGGGACGGTCGCAGGGCGGCCAGTACGTGCGCGGGTGTGCGGCCCGGTTCCAGGCGTACGTAGTTCGCCCTGCCCCAGTGATAGGTCTCGCCGGTGAGCTCGTCGCGCACCGCGAGGGACCCGTGCCAGTCGAGGCCGAGTACCGGCATGTCCAACGAGACCGTCGCCTCCTGGGTGTGGTGCGGATCGAGGTTGACGACCACCAGTACGGAATTGGCGCCCGCGTGCTTCGAATAGGCGATCACCTGTTCGTTGTCGGTCGAATGGAAGTGGATGTCACGGAGCTGCTGGAGGGCCGGGTTCCGGCGGCGCAGCCGGTTCAGCGAGGTGATCAGCGGGGCGATGGTGCGGCCCTCGCGGTCGGCGGCGGCCCAGTCGCGCGGCCGCAGCTCGTACTTCTCGGAGTTCAGGTACTCCTCGCTGCCCTCGCGCACCGGCTCGTTCTCGCAGAGCTCGTAGCCGGCGTAGACACCCCACGTGGGGGAGAGCGTGGCGGCGAGCACCGCGCGCACCTCGAAGGCGGGGCGGCCGCCCTTCTGGAGGTACTCGTGGAGGATGTCCGGGGTGTTGACGAAGAAGTTCGGCCGCATGACCGACGCCGAGGCGGTGTCGGCGAGCTCCCTCACGTACTCCGTGAGCTCGGCCTTGGTGTTGCGCCAGGTGAAGTACGTGTACGACTGCTGGAAGCCGATGGAGGCGAGCGCCCGCATCATCGCGGGCCGGGTGAAGGCCTCCGCGAGGAAGATGACGTCCGGGTCGGACTTGTTGATCTCGGCGATCACCCTCTGCCAGAAGACCACCGGCTTGGTGTGCGGATTGTCGACGCGGAAGATCCGGACGCCGTGCTCCATCCAGTACCGCAGGATCCGCACCGTCTCCTCGACGATCCCGGCCATGTCGGTGTCGAAGTGGACCGGGTAGATGTCCTGGTACTTCTTGGGCGGGTTCTCCGCATACGCGATCGTCCCGTCGGCGCGGTGGCGGAACCACTCCGGGTGCTTCTCCACCCACGGGTGGTCGGGGGAGCACTGGAGCGCGAAGTCCAGGGCGATCTCCAGACCCAGCTCGCTCGCGCGCGCGACGAAGGCGTCGAAGTCCTCGATGGTGCCGAGGTCCGGGTGGACCGCGTCGTGCCCGCCCTCCGTGGAGCCGATCGCCCAGGGCACGCCCGGGTCCCAACACCCCGCGGACAGCGTGTTGTTCGGGCCCTTGCGGAAAGTGGACCCGATCGGGTGGATCGGCGGCAGGTACAGCACGTCGAAGCCCATCGCGGCGATCGCCGGCAGCCGCTCGGCGGCCGTCCGGAAGGTGCCGCTGACCGGCGCCTCGCCGGGCTCGATCACCGCCCCCTCCGACCGGGGGAACATCTCGTACCAGGAGCCGAAGAGGGCCCGCTTGCGCTCGACCAGCAGCGGCAGCGGCTTGGAGGCGGTGACCAGCTCGCGCAGCGGCTTCTTCGCCAGGGCGGCGGCCACGTCCGGGTCGAGGGCCGCCGCGTAGCGGGCGGCCACCTCGGCCTCGTCGTCCCGCATCAGCTCGGCGGCGGCCAGCACCGCGTCGCGGCCGTCGCGCTTGGGGATCTTGGCGGCCGCCCGGGTGTAGAGCTCGGCGCCCTCCAGCAGGGTCAGCCCCGTGTCGATCCCCGCGGGGATCTTGACGGCGGCGTGCGCCCGCCAGGTGGCCAGCGGGTCGCTCCACGCCTCGACGGTGTACGTCCACCTCCCCTCGACCTCGGCGCAGACCCTGGCCCCCCACCGGTCGGTACCGGGGGCGAGCTCCCGCAGCGGCACGGGGGGCCGCAGCCGTCCGCTCGGATCACGGAGCACGACGTGCGCGGAGAGGGCGTCGTGGCCCTCGCGGAACACGGTGGCGGAAATCTCGAATACCTCGTCCACGACCGCCTTGGCGGGTCTGGCGCCGCAGTCGACGGCAGGGCGGACGTCCAGCACGGGAATGCGACCGATCATGATGGGATCACCTGGGGGCAGTTCGCAGGGCTCGGTGACAACAGGCCAGCCGGGATCGCGGCTGGTAGTGCACGCTCTGTTCGCTCTGTTTCTAGCCGCTCAAGAGACGGCTGGGCTGCGGGCATGGCCGCTCCTGTCCGCGTTCACTCGGGTGGCGGGGAGAGGTTGTGGGCGGGTGCGCCGTGCGTGTACGGCGCGTGCACCGTTTCGTGCGTCGCGCGTACCCGGGGAGCCCTTCCCACTCTCGCCCCGCCCAATCCGGGTGCTTGGTTAACTACTCGTACGTACTGGCACGGTCGATACCAAGAGCCGGGTCGACATCCGCCGATGCTCAGTCAAGTCGGTTCTGCCGCAGCGTCCGTGGGCGGCGCGCGGGGGAGAATGGCATGTCACCCCGAGGGGCGGGAGTGATCGATGTGGCGGGCGGGGGCCTTGGAAGATGTGGGCGAAAATGTCCTCGGCCGCGGTGCCGGCGGCGGACCCGTTCGAGCGGTTCGCCGACGTCATCGCCGACGAGCTGGTACCGACGCAGCTCCTCGACCCCGCGGCCGGCGGCTTCCGGGCGGAGTCCGGGGCGCTCGGTCTTGACCCGGCGATTTTGTCCACTTTCGAGTGCACGCCGTGCCAGCCGCGGCGTACACCCGCACAGGTCATCCTCCTGAACACCGCACACCCCCACAGGGCCGGGGCCAGGGGCGAGGACCGGGCCGTCCGCGACATCGTCATCCAGCTGCCCGGGAGCGAGCTGCCGCTCCTGTCCGACAGGGCGGACCGGCTGGTCGCCCGGCGGATCTCCGGCGACACCGGCATGGGCGCGATCCTGGCCGGATTCATGACCTCGCTGGAAACCCACGCCGCCGAATGCGGGCCCGCCGAGCGGAGCCGGTTGGGCCGGGTCGCCGTCGACCTGATCAGCGCCGTCCTCGGCGGGCACGGCGACGCGTACGACGCCCTGCCCGCCGAGACGCGGACCCGGAGCCTGATGGAGCGCATCGACTCCTTCATCGACCACAACCTCGGCGACCCGGGCCTGACGCCTCAGCTCGTCGCCGAACGCCACCACATCTCGGTGCGCCTGCTGCACCGGATGTTCCAGGACCGGCGGGAAGGCGTCGCCGCCTCCATCCGCCTGCGCCGCCTGGAACGCTGCCACGCCGACCTCGCCAGCCTCGAACTCCTCTCCCGCCCCATCGGTGCCATCGCCGCCCGCTGGGGCTTCGGCAACCGGGCGGCCTTCAGCCGCGCCTTCCGCGAGGCGTACGGCATCACCCCGAGCGAACGGCGCGCGCAGGCGGCGGCACCGGGACGCCATGGCCGGGAAGGAGAGTCCTCGCTAGCCTTCCGGGGGTGATGCGCGGGTGCACAGCGTGGTGCGGCCGCTCCGATCCGCAATCCCCTGCGAAGGTGGAACGTGTGAAGGCTATCCGTCGATTCACCGTACGCCCTGTCCTCCCGGAGACCCTGCTGCCGCTCTCCGACCTCGCGCGCAACCTGCGCTGGTCGTGGCATGCCGAGACCCGCGAACTCTTCCAATCCGTCGACCCCGAGGGCTGGCAGGCCGCCGGCGGTGACCCCGTCCGGCTCCTCGGCTCCGTCTCCGCCGCCCGCCTCGCCGAACTCGCCGCCGACCGGCGGTTCCTGCGCCGGCTCGCCGTCGCCGCCGCCGATCTCGATGACTACGTGAACGGCGGGAGGTGGTACCAGGGGCAGGAGAACGGCGCGGAGCTGCCCGCGGCGATCGCCTATTTCTCGCCCGAGTTCGGGATCACCGCCGCCCTGCCCCAGTACTCCGGCGGCCTCGGCATCCTCGCCGGGGACCACCTGAAGGCCGCCAGCGACCTCGGCGTCCCGCTCATCGGCGTGGGACTCCTCTACCGTCACGGCTACTTCCGCCAGTCGCTCTCCCGCGACGGCTGGCAGCTGGAGCACTATCCCGTGCTCGACCCCAACGAACTGCCCCTCTCCCTGCTGCGGGAGGCCGAAGGGGCACCCGCCCGGGTGTCCCTGACCCTGCCCGGCGGCCGCGCCCTGCACGCGCACGTCTGGCAGGCCCGCGTGGGCCGGGTGCCGCTGCTGCTCCTGGACTCCGACGTCGAGGACAACGACGCCGCGGCCCGCGAGGTGACCGACCGGCTCTACGGCGGAGGCAGCGACCACCGGCTGCTCCAGGAGATGCTGCTCGGGATCGGCGGCGTGCGCGCGGTCCGTGCGTACTGCGCGATCACCGGACACCCCGACCCCGAGGTGTTCCACACCAACGAGGGGCACGCCGGATTCCTGGGGCTGGAGCGCATAAGGGAACTGGAGCGGGAGCAGGGCCTCGGCTTCGAGGCCGCCGTCGAGGCCGTGCGCGCCGGCACCGTGTTCACCACGCACACCCCCGTCCCGGCCGGGATCGACCGCTTCGAGCGGTCCCTGGTCGCCCGGCACTTCGGGGAGGGCGGCGAACTCGCGGGCGTACCGGTCGAGCGCATCCTGGAGCTGGGGGCCGAGAGCTATCCCGGCGGCGATCCCGGCGTGTTCAACATGGCCGTGATGGGGCTGCGCCTGGCGCAGCGCGCCAACGGGGTGTCCACCCTGCACGGCGCGGTCAGCCGGGAGATGTTCGCCGGGCTGTGGCCCGGCTTCGACCCGGCCGAGGTGCCCATCACCTCGGTGACCAACGGCGTGCACGCCCCGACCTGGGTGGCCGCCGAGGTCGTCCGGCTCGGCGCCCGCCAGATCGGCGCGGGCCGCACCGAGGACGCCCTGTCGGTGGGCGGCTCCCAGCGCTGGGACGCCGTGGCCGAGATCCCCGACCAGGACGTGTGGGACCTGCGCCGGGTGCTGCGCGAACAGCTGGTCCAGGAGGTGCGCGACCGGCTGCGCGCCTCGTGGCGCCAGCGCGGGGCGGCCGACGCCGAACTGGGCTGGGTGGACTCCGTGCTCGACCCGGACGTCCTCACCATCGGCTTCGCCCGGCGCGTGCCCTCGTACAAGCGGCTGACGCTGATGCTGCGCGACCCCGAGCGGCTGCGCAGGCTGCTGCTGGACCCGGACCGCCCGGTGCAGATCGTCGTCGCGGGCAAGGCGCACCCGGCGGACGACGGCGGGAAGCGGCTCGTGCAGGAGCTGGTGCGGTTCGCGGACGACCCGCGGGTGCGCCACCGCATCGTCTTCCTGCCCGACTACGGCATGGCGATGGCGCAGAAGCTCTACCCGGGCTGCGACGTCTGGCTGAACAATCCGCTGCGGCCCCTGGAGGCCTGCGGCACGAGCGGGATGAAGGCCGCGCTGAACGGCTGCCTCAACCTGTCCGTGCTGGACGGCTGGTGGGACGAATGGTTCGAGCCGGACTTCGGCTGGGCCATCCCGACCGCCGACGGGCTCGGCGCGGACGAGGACCGGCGCGACCACCTGGAGGCGAACGCCCTCTACGAGCTGATCGAGGGCCGGGTCGCACCCCGCTTCTACGACCGGGCCGGCCGCACCGGGCTCCCCGTGCGGTGGATCGAGATGGTCCGGCGCACCCTCGTCTCACTGGGACCGAAGGTGCTCGCGGGGCGGATGGTGCGCGAATACGTGGAACGGCTCTACACGCCGGCCGCACTCGCCCACCGGGCCCTGACCCCCGAGGCGGCCCGCGACCTGGCCTGGTGGAAGGGCCGGGTCCGGGCGGCCTGGCCGAGGGTGGGCGTCGAACACGTGGAGGCGCTGGCCGCGGCTCCGGTCAACGGCACCGCCGAACTCGGCGCCACCCTCACCCTGCGCGTGCAGGTGTCGCTGGACGCGCTGAACCCCGAGGACGTCGAGGTGCAGGCCTTCGCGGGCCGGGTGGACGCGCAGGACGTGATCCGGGACGGGCGGAGCTTCCCGCTCAAGCCGGCCGCCGGGCCCGACATGGAGGGCCGCTGGGTGTACGAGGGCCCGCTCGCCCTCGACCGCACCGGTCCCTTCGGCTACACCGTACGGGTCCTGCCGGCGCACCCGCTGCTGGCGACCCCGGCCGAACTGGGCCTCGTCGCCGCCCCGGTGGCCACGGACGCGGGAGGCGGCGTAGTGCTGCGCTGACGCCCGCTGGTGCCGTGACCGGAAAGGTTCACCGGGTCGCGCTGCCCGGCACGGCATCTCGCCGCGTTGCCGGACCACGGCGGTACGTCCAGTACGAGCCGTGGCCTCCGCCTTGCGATGCACCGCACCGGACAACGCGACCCGGCAAACCTCTCCGGTCACGCCACTAGGGGGCGGGCGGCGGATCCACCAGCCGCCCGTCCTCCACGAGCATCCCGGCCCGTTTGACGCTGCGCAGGGCCGGGATGACCTCCACCTGCCCGACGCCGTCCACCGCACCGATCCGCTCGGTCAGGTACGTGTACAGGGCGTCGGTGTCCCGGCACACCACCACCGCCATCAGGGAGGCCGACCCGGTGACGGCCGCCGTGAAGGCCACCTCGCGGTGGCCCGCCAGCGCGGCCCCCACCTCCGCCAGCCGGGCCGGCGGGACGGTCAGCACCAGGGTCGCCTCCGCCTCGTAGCCGAAGAGCGCGGGGACGAACTCCACGTCGAAGAAGATCGCTTCGAGGTCCCGCAGCCGTTCCACCCTGCGCCGGGCGGTGGACTCCGACAGGCCGGCGGCCTGCGCCAGTTCCGCGTACCCGGCGCGGCCGTCGCGCCTCAGCACGGACAGCAGCGCGTGCTCGGACTCGTCCATGACGTACCGCTCGGGGGCCGGTCCCCCGGCCGGCGGCCGCCGCAGGGCGGCGATCTGGTCGGGGCGCAGCGCGTCCACGCCCACCCAGCCGTCGTGGCCCCCGAAGAACTTCCGCAGGATCGTGTGGGCACTGATGCCGGTCACCCGCCGGGTGCGCGGCAGCTTGTCCAGCAGCAAGGCGTCCCGGTCCTTGCGGGTCCGGGACCGGGTCATGCAGTGGATCTCCGTGCCGCCCGAGTTCAGGGTCACCCAGGCGATGTCCGGGCGGCGGGCGAGCGCCTCGGCCACCGGGAGCGCCACGTCCGGGGCGCACTGCACCCGCAGCCAGGACTCGAACAGGCCGACACGGCTGCCCGTCGGCAGACCGACGACCCGGACCAGGCCGGCGGTCCGCAGGCGCCGGTAGCGGCGCACGACGGTCTGGTCGGACACCTCCAGGACCTCGGCGAGGCGGCTGAAGGAGGCCCGGCCGTCGAGCGAGAGGGCCTGGACCAGCGACCGGTCGAGAGCGTCCAGCTCGGCCGGCTCCGTCGACTGCTTCTCCGTGACATTCACGGTTTCCATCATCCCAGAGCCCCACATGAGGGAAATCCGGCGGATCGGCAGGTGCGGGTGGGGCACGCGGGCGGAGCGCTGCCAGCCTGGGGTTCCCGGGGAGCCACCCCGGGGACCCTTCACCCCTCCCTCTCCGAGGAGAACTTCCATGCGCAAATGGCTGCCGTTGACGGCCGTCTGCCTCGGGGCCTTCATGCTCCTGGTCGACGTCACCATCGTGACCGTGGCCCTGCCGGACATGGCCGCCGACATGCACACCGGCTTCGCCGGACTCCAGTGGGTCATGGACGTCTACGCCCTCGCGCTGGCCGCCCTGCTGCTCGGCGCCGGCTCGCTCGCCGACCGGATCGGCCGCCGCCGGGTCTACGTCGGCGGGACCGCCCTCTTCGCCGCCGCCTCGCTCGCCTGCGGGCTGGCCACCGGCCCGGCCGCGCTGATCGCCTTCCGCGCCGTCCAGGGCATCGGCGGAGCCGCCATGTTCGCCACCACCATGGCCCTGCTCAGCGGCGCCTACCAGGGCCGCGACCGCGGGGTGGCCTTCGGGGTGTGGGGCGCGGCCAACGGCGCCGCCGCCGCGTCCGGCCCGATCATCGGCGGTCTGCTCACCGAGCACTTCGGCTGGCGCTGGATCTTCTTCATCAACCTGCCCGTCTGCGCACTGGCCGTGTACGTCACCCTGCGCGCGGTCGCCGAGTCCCGCGATCCGCACGCCCGGCGCCTGGACCTGCCGGGGATGGCCACCTTCACCGCGGGCGCGGCGGCCGTCACGTACGCCGTGATCCGGGGCGCCGAGAACGGCTGGACCTCTGCCACCACCCTCGGGCTGCTCGGCCTCGGCGCCGCCGCCTTCGCCGGCTTCGTCCTCGTCGAACTGCGCGGCTCCCACCCGATGCTGGACCTCTCGCTCTTCCGCAGCCCCACCTTCGTCGCGGTCATGACCGCCGGACTGCTGCTGACCGGCGCCGCGTTCTCGTACCTGATGTACGTCTCCCTGTGGCTCCAGTCCGCCGGGGGGATGAGCCCGGTCGGCGCGGGGCTGGCGCTGCTGCCGATGAGCGCGGCCGGGTTCGTCGTCGCCGCGGGGGCCGGGCGGCTGCTGCACGGGGTCCCGCCGCGGCTGACCATCGGCGGCGGGCTGCTGCTGGTCGGGGCGGGCGCGCTGCTCCAGGCCTGGATGCTGGACGCCGGTGACGGCTGGTCGGCGCTGGTCCCGGGGCTGCTCGTGACCGGCGTGGGCGTCGGCGCGGCGACCCCGGCACTGGCCGCCACCGCCATGGGGGCCGTGGCCCCGGCGCGGGCGGGAATGGCCGGCGGCGCCCTCAACACGGCGCGGCAGCTCGGCACCGCCCTCGGCATCGCGGTGCTCGGCGCGGTCTTCCACGCGGGGCTGCGGTCGGGGCTCGGCGAGGGCGCCCAGGAGCTGGCGGAGCCGCTCGCCTCGGGCGGGGCCGGACAGTTGCTCGCGGCCGCACCCGCCGGTGCGGCACGCGACGCGCTGGCGGCGGCGGTGGACGCGGCCTTCGCGAGCGGGCTGCGGGGGACCTTCCTCACCTCGGCGCTGATGGGTCTGGCCGGCGCCCTGGCGGTGTTCCTCCTGCTGCGTCCTTCACCGCGCGCGACGGCC
Organism: Streptomyces sp. NPDC053432; assembly: GCF_055585365.1. Classification (NCBI taxonomy): domain Bacteria; kingdom Bacillati; phylum Actinomycetota; class Actinomycetes; order Kitasatosporales; family Streptomycetaceae; genus Streptomyces; species Streptomyces sp. NPDC053432. Next base: position 306,376 of record NZ_JBVJKF010000005.1, on the reverse strand, counting down.
CCGGCCATCCCCGCCCCGGCGGCCCCGGCCGCTGCCCCGGCCCCGGCCCCGGCCCCGACTCAGACTCCGGCTCCGACTCCGACCATGCGGCCCTGAGCGGCCGGCTCCCGGGGCCGCAAGCCCCGGTTTCGGGAAGGGGCGGGGCGGGGGTGAGCCGCCCGCAGGGCCCCGCCGACCGGGCCGGAGGCCGCCCGGCCTCTTGGGTGAACCACGTACGCACCCACGGCGGTGAATCGTTTCGGCTGGGGTCCGCGCTCCTACGCTGGCCGCAGATGCCGGGCGGAACCGGTGTCCGCGGACCCGAGGAACGGACTTCCCCCATGCGTCTTCGTACCACCGCCGCCGTGCTCGCCGGCGCCGTCGCGCTCGTGCTGCCCACCGCCGGCCCGTCGCTGGCGGACGGCCACGACGGGCGGAGCCTGGGCCTGCTGCACTACCGGTTCCTCGACGAGGCCGGGGTGGAGCGCACCGGGCAGATCCGGCCCGCGGAGAACGACACCTGCTACGTGCTGACGCACACCTCCCGGGACGAGCCCGCCATCGAGGTCTGGAACGACACGGAGTCGCTGGCCGTGCTCTTCGACAACCGCGGCTGCAACGGCCACGCGGAACGGGTGCTGGACCCGGGGGAGCGGGCCCACGGCGTGGAGGTCGTCTCCGTCTTCTTCAAGCCGGCGGGGGAGGGCGGCGACGGCCACCACTGGAACGGCGGCGGCGGTGACGGCCGGGGCGACTGGAACGGCGGTGGCGGCGACGGCGGCGGCCGCTGGGACTGGAACGGAGGCGGAGGCGAGGGCGGCGGTGACGGCCGGGGCGACTGGAACGGCGGCGGCGAGGAACTCCTGCGCCGTTTCGGCGGACCCCTGACCCCGCGCCGCTAGGCCGTCCTCGCGGGAACGGACGGTCGGTTGTCGGGGCGGTGGTCCCGTCACGGCCTCATGGGACAGGGCCGCCCGGGGAGGTCTTCCTCCCGGGCGGCCCCGTGTTCAGCGGTTCAGCAGGTGCTCATCCGGCCCCGGTGGGGTCAGAAGGTGAGCTTCCAGCTGTCGATCTTGCCGGTGTCGGCCGACGCGTTGTCGTTGACGCGCAGCTTCCAGACGCCCTGGGCCACTTCGGAGGAGGCGTTGACCGTGTAGGACTTGATGATGTTGTCCGTGCTGCTGCCGGTGCGGTTGTGCAGGTTGTAGACGCTGCCGTCGGGGGCGACCAGGTCGACCTTCAGGTCACCGATCCAGGTGTGGAGGATGTTGACGTCCACCTTGAGGGTGCTCGGCGCGTTGCCCGTGCGGTTCACGGTGATCGGCGACTCGACGGTGGAGTTGTCGTTGATCGCGTAGTCCGTGGTGTTCTCGAACACGGTCTGCTGCTGGGTGCCGACCGTCCAGGTGAACGCCGCCGTACCGGTCTGGTTCGCGGAGTCGGTCACCGTCACGGTCACGTTGGACGTGCCCGCGGTGTTGGCCGTACCGGAGATCAGGCCGGTCGAGGAGTTGATCGACAGCCCGGCCGGGAGCCCGGTCGCCGCGTAGCTCAGCGCGCCGGCGTTGGTGCTGGTGGCCTGGATCTGGAGGCTGACGGCGCTGCCCGTGATGGTGTTCTGGTTACCGGGGTTGGTGACCGAGACGCCGTTCACGATGCGCGCGCCGACGCCGACGCCCGCCCAGGCGTTGGCCGCGTTGTTGTAGGTCGCTGAACCGGCGCCGTACAGGTCGGCAGCCGCCTGCAGGGTGGCCGTGCGGGCCGCCGCGTAGTTGGTGTTCGACTTGAACAGACCGGTGGTCAGCGCGCGGAACCAGATCTTCGAGGCGGCGTCACGGCCGATGCCGGTGACCGGGAGGCCGTCGGCGGTCGGCGAGTTGTAGCTCACGCCGTTGATGACCTTGGCGCCCGAGCCCTCGGAGGCCAGGTAGTACCAGTGGTTGGCCGGGCCCGAGGAGTAGTGGACGTCGATGGAGCCGATGCCCGAGTACCAGGAGTCCTTCGACGCGCCGTCCTTGCTCGGCTTGTCCTGGTAGCGCAACGGGGAGCCGTTGCCATTGATGTCGATCTTCTCGCCGATGAGGTAGTCGCCGACGTCGGTCGGGTTGTTGGCCCAGAACTCGACGGCCGTGGCCATGATGTCGGAGGTCGCCTCGTTCAGACCGCCGGGCTCACCGCTGTAGGTCATGTTGCCGGTGACCGAGGTCAGGCCGTGGGTCATCTCGTGCGCCGCGACGTCGATCGAGGTCAGGGGCTTGTTGTTGCCCTCCCCGTCGCCGTAGGTCATGCAGAAGCAGGAGTCGTCCCAGAAGGCGTTGACGTACGCGTTGCCGTAGTGGACCCGGCTGTAGGGGGCCACGCCGTCGTTGCGCAGGCCGTTGCGGCCGTGCACGTTCTTGTAGTAGTCCCACGTCAGCTGGGCGCCGTAGTGGGCGTCCGCTCCGGCGGTCTCCGCGTTGGAGGCCAGGCCGTTGCCCCAGATGTCGTCCGAACCGGAGAAGAGCGTGCCGGTGCCGGAGGAGCCGTGGTTCAGGTTGTACGTCTTGTGGCCGCCGCGCCCGGCGTCCGTCAGGTTGTACGTGCTGCCCGACTGCGTGGTGCCGAGAGTCACCTGACCGCTGTACTGCGTGTTGCCGGTGCCCGTCTCGATGGCCTGCCACTCGGTGATCTTGGCGCCGGTCTTGGCGTTGGTCACCACGTGGAGCTCGCTCGGGGTGCCGTCGTCCTGCAGACCGCCGACGACGGTCTCGAAGGCGAGGACCGGAGCGCCCTCGGCGGCCCAGATCACCTTGCGCGCGCTCTTCGAGGCCTTGGCCTCCTTGGAGCCCGCGGCGTTGGCGGCGGATATCGCCTGACCCTCCGCGGCCGACGGCGCGACCGAGGCGGTGGTGTCCGCGACCTTGATCTCGTGGTTGGTCGCCTTGGTGACGGACTTGGTGACGCCGCCCTTCGCGTGGACGGTGAGGTCACCGCCGAGGACCGGGAGGCCGTCGTAGGTCCGCTCGTAGGTGGTGTGCGTGGTGCCGTCCGCGTCCTTGACCACGTCACGGACGACGAGCTTCTCGCCGCTGCCGAGGCCGAGCGCCTTGGCGGCCTGGGCGGTGGTCGAGTTGGCCTCGGTCAGGAGCGTCGCACGCTCCGAAGCGCTGAGTTTGGCGGGCGCCGCGCCCGGGTTGGGCTTGGCGGCCGTGGGTGCCTTCGACGCGGTGACGTCGGCGGATGCGGTACCGGCCTGGATGCCGACGGCGAGCATGGCTGCCGCGGCAACGAGCGCGCCGGCCGCGGTGGCACGCCTCTGGGGGGTGGACCTCAACGCAGACTCCTTCTGCAAGGGGGGTTCCGGACGGCTGGGTGGGCCTCCGGGCAGATCAGGGCTGTGCGATGAACGGTCGAAGAGTGCCACCCGGGGAACATAATGTCAGGACCGCGTCAAAGAATTGGCCAAAAACGGTTCGTTGTTCGAAGAGACATATCCGATATCCGGACTGTTCACTTTTGCGTGCATGGTGCGGAGTCCGGTGTTCGGAGCGACCGGTACCGCTTGCTAACACTTGGGCAACGGGAGCCCGCGTTGCCCGAAACGGCGTTTGCCGTACTGGCGTTTGTCGTACTGTTTCTCGGTGCGACAGTCGTCCGTTGCCTGGGGAAGCCGTGGACGGTCGCCGCTGACATCGACCACGTGCCAGGGGGGCCCATGAGGCATGTCCATGTTCCTGCGCAAAGGTTGGCCAGGGCTGCCCGGGGCGCCTTCGTGCCCGCAAGGAGCCTCGGTGACAAGGCCCGTTGGTACCTGCCCGCCGCACTCGCCGCCGACTTCCTCGGCGCCGCCGTGCCCGTAGGCCTCGTCTTCCACGCGGCCCAGCAGGTACGACCCCTCTACTGCGCGCTCGCCGCCGCGATCGCGTGGACCGGGGTGCAGGCGCTGCGCCGGCGCTACACGGCCCGCGTGCTCGGAGAATCCCGCGGAGTGCTGCCCGTCCTGCACGACTGGCTGATTCTCATCGGGGTCCTGGCCGTGGCCCGTGTGGTGACCGAGGAGGACACGCCCAGGCTGTCCGCGCTGGGCGCCCTCCTGCCCGCCCTCCTCATCACCGTCGCCTGCCACAAACTGACCTACCGGCACCTTTCGGCCGCCCGTCGCGAGGCCCAGGCCGTCAGCCGGGTCCTGGTCGTGGGAGAGCCCGACGCCGCCGAGGACGTCGTCGCGCACCTCGCCTCGCGCACCGACCACCCGTACGTGGTCGTCGGCGTGGTCCCGGTCGGCGACGGCCCGCTCGGCAGCGGTGCGCCCGAGGCCGCCCGGCTCGCCGCCGACATGCCCAAGAGCCCCAACGGCGATTCCGCCGCCGTCCTCGGAGCCGTCCGCAGCCTGGGCGTCGACCTGGTGCTGGTGGCGCCGGGCGCGCGGATCGCGGGCGAGCGGCTGCGCCGGGTCGCCTGGGCCCTGCACGACGCCGGGCTGGAACTCGCCGTCTTTCCAGGGCTCATTGAGGTCTCCGTCAAGCGCCTGGAGACCCTGTCCGCGGGCGGACTCGCCGTGCTGCGGGTCGCACCGCCGGTCAGCCGGGGCGTGCAGACCTTCCTCAAGTCCGCCCTGGACCGGGCGGGCGCCGCGGGCGGGCTGGTGCTGCTCGCGCCGGTCTTCCTCGCGATCGTCCTCGCCATCCGCCTCGGCTCGCGCGGCCCGGCCTTCTACCGGCAGGAACGCATCGGCCGCGACGGGGTCCCGTTCACCATGTGGAAGTTCCGCACGATGGTCGTGGACGCCGACGCGCGCAAGGCCGAGCTCTCCGGGTCCAACGAGAACGACGGCCTGATGTTCAAGATGCGCCGCGACCCCCGGGTGACCAGGGTCGGCCGGCTGCTGCGCCGCACCTCGATGGACGAACTGCCGCAGCTGATCAACGTGCTGACGGGCCATATGTCGCTGGTCGGCCCGCGCCCGCCGCTGCCGGAGGAGGTGGCGCAGTACGACGAGGTCGAGCTGCGCCGGCTCACCGTACGGCCCGGGATGACGGGGCTCTGGCAGATCAGCGGGCGGTCGGACCTGTCGTGGGACGAGACGATCCAGCTCGACCTGCAGTACGTCGACAACTGGTCCTTCACCAGCGACGTCGACGTGATGGGCCGCACGCTCCGCGCCGTCGTCGACGGCCGCGGAGCGTACTGAGCGGACCGGGGACCCGGCCGGGTGGCCGGCGGGACGGGGAGGGGTCAGACGTTCCGCCCGCCGCCGGCGGCCTGCTCCCGCAGCCACCACCGGTACGTGGCCGCGATGCCGTCGCGCAGCGGGATCCCGGGCTTCCAGCCGAGCGAGGTCAGCCGGGCGACGTCCAGCAGCTTGCGGGGGGTTCCGTCCGGCTTGGAGGTGTCCCAGGCGAGGCGGCCCCGGAAGCCGGTCACCTCGGCGACGGTCTCGGCGAGTTCCCGGATGGTCAGGTCCTCGCCGCAGCCGATGTTGACCGGCTCGTCGCCGTCGTACGACTCCAGCAGCACCGCGCAGGCCGCGGCGAGGTCGTCCACGTGCAGGAACTCCCGGCGCGGGGTGCCCGATCCCCACAGGGTGACCTCCTCGCGCCCCTCGGCCGCGGCCTCGTGGAACCGGCGGATCAGGGCCGGCAGCACGTGCGAGGACTGGAGGTCGAAGTTGTCGCCCGGACCGTAGAGGTTCGTCGGCATGGCAGAGATGTACGAGGCCCCGTACTGCTTTCGGTACGACTGGACCTGGACGATCCCGGCGATCTTCGCGAGGGCGTAGGCCTCGTTGGTCGGCTCCAGGGGGCCGGTCAGCAGCGCGTCCTCGTGGATGGGCTGCGGGGCCAGCTTGGGGTAGATGCAGGACGATCCGAGGAACAGCAGCCGGCCGACGCCCGCGGCATGCGCGCCGGCGATCACGCTGAGCTGGATCTGGAGGTTCTCCTCCAGGAACTGCACCGGGTACGTGCTGTTGGCCATGATCCCGCCGACCTTGGCGGCGGCCAGCACGACGGCGTCCGGGCGGACGTCCTTCAGGTACGCCCCGGTCGAGGCGGCATCGCGCAGGTCGAGGTCGGCACGGCCACGGGTGAGCACCTCGTGGCCGTCGGCGGTCAGCCGCCGGGCGACCGCGGACCCCACGAGACCGCGGTGGCCCGCGACGAAGACACGGGCGTTCGGGGGCAGAAGAGGCGTGCTAGTCATACGGCCGATGATGCCAGTCCGCTCCCGCGGGGGTGGCGGCAGTCCGGACCCCACCGGCCCGAACCCCCCCGACCGGGGGCGGGCCCCCCGGCCCCAAGGGGGCGGAGTCCGTCCACCCCCTCGTGCGTACGGTGGGGTTCGGGGCTGAGCCCCCTCCCAGCCTCGCCGGCGTTTGATGGGCGGGGTCTGGGGCGGAGCCCGGACGTGAGCCCCCACCCCAGCCTCGCCGGCGTTTGAGGCGCGGGTCCGGGCGGAGCCCGGGGAACGGTGGAAGGGCGGGTAGGGGACCGGCTCCGCGCAGCGGCCCGCACGCAGGGGCCGGCGGGACCGGGCGCGCGCCGGGGTACCTCCTCGGGCGTCGAACCTGCAGAGGCAGCGGACATGTGGCGACGTGGTTGCGTTCGACGCCCTGCGGGGGCACCCCGCCGCACACCCGGCCCCGGCGGCGCGGGGGTTGCGGTGGGGCCGGCCCGCAGGGCACCAGGTTCAAACGCCCTGCGGGGTCGCCCACGGCGCGCATGCCCCGGCGGTGGGGGCGGCCAATCGGGCACCGGGTTCGGCGGCCTGCGGGGGTGCCCGCGGCGCGCATCCGGCCCCGGCGGTGGGGGCGGCCAATCGGGCATCGGGTTCGGCGGCGTGCGGGGGCGCCCACGGCGCGTACCCGGCCCCGGCGGGGCGGGGGTTGTGTGAGGGGCGGCCGGCCGGGCACCGGGACCTGTGGGGGCGGCCCGCCGGGCACCCGGCCCCGGCGCAACCGGGACGGGCGTGTACGGTACGCATCCAGTCCAGGTTCCGGACGGCCCCGGACCGGGGGCCGCCGCGCGGGGGCGCGACCGCCGGGCCACGGGAACCCGCAGGACACGACCGACCGCAACGAACGGCAACGCACCCCAGGGGGACCGCATGGGCAAGACCGCACTGATCACCGGAGTCACCGGGCAGGACGGCTCGTACCTCTCCGAGCTGTTGCTCTCCAAGGGCTACACGGTGCACGGGCTCGTGCGGCGGTCCTCCAGCTTCAACACCGAGCGCATAGACCACATCTACCAGGACCCCCAGACCGCCAACCGGTCCTTCGTCCTGCACCACGCCGACCTCTCGGACGGCGTCGCCCTGGTGAACCTGCTCCGCGAGATCCGCCCCGACGAGGTCTACAACCTCGGTGCGCAGTCGCACGTCCGCGTCTCCTTCGACGCCCCGCTCTACACCGGCGACGTGACCGGCCTCGGCGCCCTGCGCCTGCTGGAGGCCATCCGGGCCAGCGGTGTCGACACCCGCATCTACCAGGCCTCGTCCTCCGAGATGTTCGGCGCGACGCCGCCCCCGCAGAACGAGGGGACCCCGTTCCACCCGCGCAGCCCCTACGGCGCCGCGAAGGTCTTCGCGTACTGGACCACCGTCAACTACCGCGAGGCGTACGACATGTTCGCCGTCAACGGGATCCTCTTCAACCACGAGTCCCCGCGCCGCGGCGAGACCTTCGTGACCCGCAAGATCACCCGCGCGGTGGCCCGGATCAAGTCCGGCCTCCAGGACAAGCTCTACCTCGGCAACCTCGACGCCGTCCGCGACTGGGGCTACGCCCCCGAGTACGTGGACGCCATGTGGCGGATGCTCCAGCAGGACGAGCCCACCGACTACGTCGTCGCCACCGGAGTGGCCGCCACCGTCCGCGAGTTCGTCGAGGCCTCCTTCGGCCACGCCGGTCTCGACTGGAACGAGCACGTGCGTTACGACCCCAAGTACGAGCGCCCCAGCGAGGTCGACGCCCTCATCGGCGACGCCTCCAAGGCCGAGTCGCTGCTCGGCTGGAAGCCGACGGTCCTGGTCGCCGAACTGGCGCGCATCATGGTCGACGCCGACATCCGCCAGGTCGAGGACCAACTCGCGGGTGCGACAGTCCGCATCGACCGCTGAGGCCTTATATTTCGCCTACGATTTGCCGTGTCCCGGTCAGGCCGTCGAATACGACCGGGTCAAACCTGCCGTATGTCCGCAGTGCGCCCTCCAAGCGGAACCTGTTGATTCCAAATTGGTAGCAATGGGTCGAGCAAGGGGACCAGGCCTTCTCGTGAGCCCTAGTCTGCGCAGGTACATATGGCTGTTCGGACAGTTCCAGCCATCAACACCGGGCAACTCGCCCTGGGGGGCTCATGCGTAGATCCAGAGGGCTGACCGCTGCCCTCGTCCTGTCACTGGCCGGTGCCGGCACGGGTATAGGCCTGGTGCTGATGCCCGAGGCGTCCGCCATCACGCCTCCGGTGGCCTTCACCGCCGACGAACTGCCCACCTGGCAGACGAACGGCGTGGTCTGGGCGATGGCCCAGGCGAACGGCACCGTCTTCGCCGGTGGCACGTTCTCCGCCGTGCGCCCGCCCGAGGGCACCGCCGGCACGGAGCAGGAGGCCGTGAACTTCGTGGCGCTGGACGCCGCGACGGGCAATCCCACCTCGTGCAAGCTGGCCTTCACCATCGGCGAGGGCACCGCGACGGTGCGCACGCTGGTCGTGTCGAAGGACAACAAGACCCTCTACGCGGGCGGTTCCTTCGGCGCCGTCAACGGGACCCCGGTGTCCAGCCTCGCCGCGATCGACATCGCGAGCTGCACCCCCAAGGCCTCGTTCCACCCGAGCTTCCCCGCCACCGTGCGTGCGCTCGCCGTCACCGACGACACCCTGTACGCGGGCGGCGACTTCAACACCGTCGACGGCCAGACCCGCGAGCGGTTCGCCGCGATCGACGCCGGCTCCGGAGCGCTCAAGCCGTTCGTCGCCGACGTCGACGAGCCGGGCCGCGCCGTCGAGGTCACCCCCGACGGCAAGAGCGTGCTGCTCGGCGGTGACTTCTTCACCGTCAACGGCAAGAGCAGCCACGCGCTGGCCGTGGTCGACGCCGCCACCGGCGCGGTCAAGAAGACCTACAGCAACATCCCGTCGAACTCGGTGGTCAAGGACATCGCCACCGACGACAACGGCGGCTGGTACACGGGCAACGAGGGCTCCGGCGGCGGTGTCTTCGACGGCCGCATCGCCCTGAACCTCAGCGACTTCAACGAGAAGTGGCGCGACCGCTGCCTCGGCGCGACCCAGTTCGTGCTGCCGTACCAGGGCGTGCTGTACAGCTCCTCGCACGCGCACAACTGCTCCACCGAGCAGGAGTTCCCCGACGGCAAGCGCAACTTCCTGCTGGCGCAGAAGACCAACTGGGAAGGCGCGGCCCCCGCGCCCGTGGACGGCTTCGTCCGCAGCCCCGGCAAGCTCGGCTGGCACCCCACGGCCAACGACGGCATGGACGGCACCGAGGGCATCGGCCCGCGCGTCATGGCCGTGGCCGAGAAGAACGACGTCAAGTACATGTGGGTCGGCGGTGAGTTCACCCTCATCAACGGCAAGACCCAGTGGGGTCTGACCCGCTTCGCCTCCACCGGCGACCGCGGTGTCCCGACCACCCCGGTGGTCAGCGCGGGCAGCGTCAAGCCCGGCGAGGCCCAGGTCCGCTGGCGCACCAGCTACGACGCGGACGACAGCAAGCTGACGTACCGCATCTACCGCAACGGCTCGGCCACCCCGGTCGCCACCGTCGCCGCGAGTTCCCTGGAGTGGGAGCGCCCGCAGGCCTCCTGGACCGACACCACGGTCAAGGGCGGCCAGACGTACACCTACCGCGTGACCGCGACCGACGGCGCCGGCAACACCAGCGCCCTGTCGGCCACCGCCTCGGTGACCGTCCCGACCGCGGTCCAGGCCTACCCGGACCAGGTCCGCGCGGACGGCGCCCAGCTGTACTGGCGCTACGACGACTCGGTCAGCCCGTACGTCGCCGACTCCTCGGTCAGCGGCAACATGAGCGGTCTCCAGCTGGGCGCCCCGGCCCTGCGCCAGTCGCCCGGTGCCATCTCCGGCACGAGCACCGCGATGGGCTTCAACGGCACCAGCCAGCAGGTGTACGGCGACCGCCGCCAGACCCCCGGCGCCGCGTACACCATCGAGACCTGGTTCAAGACGAACACCACCCGCGGTGGCAAGCTCGTCGGCTTCGGTGACAACCAGAGCCGCAACAGCGGCACGTACGACAAGCACATCTACATGACCAACACCGGTCGTCTGGCCTTCGGCGTCTACAACGGCGGGACCAAGACGATCACCACCGGTCTGTTCGAGACGTACAACGACAACAAGTGGCACCACGTGGTCGCCACCCAGGGGCCGGCCGGCATGGCCCTGTACGTCGACGGCCAGAACAAGGGCACGCTGAACGTGACCACCTCCGTCTCCTACGCGGGCTACCTGCACGTCGGCGGCGACAACCTGGCCGGCTGGCCGAACCGCCCGACGAGCAACTTCTTCGCCGGGCAGCTCGACGAGACGGCCGTCTACCCGTCGGCGCTCACCCAGGCCCAGGTCAAGAACCACTTCGACCTGGCCAGCGCCCCGACGGACACCGTCTCCACGGTCAAGGCGTCCGAGGACACCTACATCAACCAGGGCGCGCCCAGCACCGCCTACGGCACGTCCACCTCGCTCGCGGTGCGCGGCACCTCGGCGTACGAGACGTACCTGCGCTTCCCCCTCCCGGCGGCTCCGGCCGGTCAGGTCCTGAAGTCGGCCTCCCTGCAGTTCAAGACCACGACGCAGACGGGCGCCGGCACCGCCGACAAGGTGTCCGTGGTCCCGGTCACCGGCACCTGGAGCGGCGAGGGCACCACCTTCAACACCAAGCCCACCCTGGGCACCACCCCGCTCGGCAGCATCGCGAGCGTGCCGGACGGCTCGGCGGTCCAGAACGTGCCGCTCGACACCGCCGCGCTCTCGGCCGCGCTGGGCAGCAGCTACAGCGTGGGCCTGACCAGCACGGGCACCGACGCGCTGTGGCTGTGGTCCGCGGAGTCCACCGCGGCGGACGGCGCCCCGCAGCTGGTGCTCACCTTCGGCGCGAAGTAGCCGCAGGAGCGGGGCCCGGCCGCTGTGGCCGGGCCCCGCACCCCCTTTCAGCAAGTACGCACGTACGGGAGCCATTCCGATGTACCGACGCCCCGCAGTGGCTGCTGTTCTGCTGGCCGCGGCCCTCACGCTGACCGCCTGCAGTTCGGACGGCGGCAAGGCCGACTCCGGCGCGGACGCCAAGGCGAAGCCCCCGGCCTCCTCGCCCGTCCCCGACCCGGCGGACAGCGCCGCCCCGTCGACCGACCCCAACGCGAAGCCGACGGGCCCCGTTGTGCCGGACGCGAAGCTCACCCCGAAGACGGGCAGCTTCACGGCGCAGGAGAAGCAGTACCTGAGCGGCCGCGTCCCGGACAAGATGGACCCGGCGGCCGTCCTGCAGAAGGGCCAGGAGGCCTGCCAGCGGGTCGAGCGCACGGCGAAGCACGACAAGGACGCGGCGACCGGGTCGATCATCGCCGGGGAGATCCCGGGCGCGAAGGACGCCATCCCCCTGCTGTGCCCGGAGCAGAAGCCGGTCCTGGCGGCGGCCGAGAAGGGCTTCCCGGACGGCACCCGGCAGTCTCCCGCGGCGGGCAACTACCGGGCGCTGACCCAGGCCACCACCTGCAAGTGGGAGGCGAGGGGCAAGGACGGCGCGACGCTGGCCGCGGGCCCCGAGACGGCGCCGAAGCCGGGCGACAAGATCACCGCCACGATCCCGGCCGGCACGGCGGAGTTCACCTCCACGGGCTGCTACGCCTGGATCCCGGCGTAACCCTGTCGCTGCCGGCACTCGGGCGCGGCGCCGTTGCCGGGGGCGCTGCCCCCGGACCCCCGGTCCTCAAACGCCGGACGGGCTGATTCTGCCTCCGGCGGCGCCTCAAACGCCGGCGAGGCTGGGTTTGGGCCCCTGCCGTCCGCCAGGCGCGAGCCTGATCGCCCGAAGGGCGAAATCCCGCCTGGCCGGGGAAGATCCGGCTGCGCCGGGCGAAATCCAGCCCGTCCGGCGTTTGAGGACCGGGGTCCGGGGCGGAGCCCCGGGGAACGGTGGAAGAGGGGGCCCCGGACGGAGTCCGGGGGAGGGTGGGGGGCCGGGTCCGCGCAGCGGGAGCTAGCGGCGGGCCGCGTCCGCGTAGACCGCCAGCAGCGTGTCCAGGACGGAGTCCATCGAGAAGGACTCTCCGGCCAGCTTGCGCGCAGCGCACGACGCCGCGGCGTTCACCGCAGGGTCGAGCAGGGACAGCACCGCCGCGGACACCCCCGCCGGCCCCGGGTCCACGACCCGCCCCGCCCCCGCCCCCGCCACATCCCGCGCCAGCCCGTTCGACCGCGTCACCACCACCGGCACGCCCACCGCCAGCGCCTCCAGCACCGACATCGGGAACGGCTCGTCCACCGACGGCAGTACGTACACGTGCGCCCGGCGCAGCTCCGCCTGGACCTCCTCCGCGGACAGCGCTCCCGGCACCGTGAACCGCTCCGACAGGCCGAGCCCCGCGATCCGCGCGCGGACGGCCGCCAGCTCTCCCTCGTCCGGGCCCGCGACCACGAAGTGCGCGTCCGGGTGCACGGCCAGCACCGCCGGCGCCGCGTCCACGAAGTCCACCGGCCGCTTGCGGGCCTGCAGCCGCGCCGAGTACAGGATCCGCGGCGGACCGCTCGGCGCCGGCCGCTCCTCCTGCGCCGGGGTCCCGTTCACCAGCCGTACGGCCCGCCCCAGCGGCGGAGCCCCCACGACGGCGTCCAGCCCCTCCCGCTCGTACGGCGTCAGGTACAGCACGGCGTCCGCGCCGCGCAGCACCCGGCGCACCGCCACCGCGTCCAGTACCTTCGCCAGCAGCTTCTCGCTCGGGTCCACCATCCCGTGGGTCTGCAGCACCAGCGGCCTGCCCGCCCGCAGCGCCGCGAGGGCCACCGGCAGGGTCACCAGGTCCCGCGCCAGGTGTACGTGGACCACATCGGCCTCCCGTACCAGCCGCCCGGCCGAGGCCAGCAGCGCGGGCGAGGTCATCCCGCTGAAGCCCAGGGGGAGCAGCCGGCGGGCCGGGAACAGCCTGGCGGGCACTCCCTCCACGGCATCGGGCCACGGCTCGCCGAAGCCCGCGCCGAGGGCCAGCAGCCGCGCCTCGTGGCCGCGCGCCCGCAGTCCCTTGGACAGGTTCAGCGCGACCCGGACCGGCCCGCCGAAGGCGTGCGAGGGGGAGTGCAGTGTGACGGCGTGCAGGACTCGCAGACCACGCGTGCTCACTTCGGCTCCTCCACCGGGCGGCGCCGCCCGTCCTGGGTCTGCAGGGTCAGCTCCGGCAGGTCCCTGTGCACCACCGAGCCCGCGCCCGCGACCGCGCAGCGGCCCACGGTCACGCCGGCCAGCACGGTCGCCCGTACCGCGACCCACGCGCCGTCCTCGACGGTGATGGGCGCGTTCCGGTAGCGGAAGTCGGCGGCCCGGTGGTCGTGCGAGCCGGTGCACAGCATGGCTTCCTGCGAGAGGCACACGTTCGCGCCGATCGTCACCGGTTCCAGGTTCAGCAGCCAGGCGCCCTCGCCGATCCAGGTGTGGTCCCCGACCGTGAGCTTCCACGGCCACAGCACCCGCACCCGGTGCCGGATCAGCACGCCCTCGCCGATCCGCGCCCCGAACGCCCGCAGCAGCGAGACCCGCAGCCGCGCCGGGCAGAACCAGCTCATGAACAGAGTGTTCATCACGGCGAACCAGAGCGCCTGCGTCAGCAGCCCGCGCCCCTTGTCGTATCCGGCCAGTGTGAAGGCGGGAAGGTCACGCAACTGAAGCCCCGATCGTGTCCGCCCCCGGACCTACGTCCGGGGGGACCGCGCCGGCGCCTCCCCTGGCGCCGCGCGCTCAGACTAGACTGCGCGCGGACCAGGCACATGGGGTGGGGGCGGCAGTGGCAACGGACATACGCAGGCCCGCGATCGCGCCCGGACCGCCCGGCGCCGTCGAGGACGAGTCGCTGTGGGGCCGGGTCACCACCCCGCGCACCCTGCTGTCGCGTGCGCTGTCCGTACCCCTCGCCCTCGGGTTCACCGTCTTCCTGCCGCTCTTCGTCGCCGTGCAGGCCGGCGAGGGCCGGCGCGACGCGGCCTTCTGGCTCCAGCTCCTGCTCACCATGTACGCGGGTGCCCGGCTGTCCGCGATGGTGCTGACGAGCCGCCGCAAGCTGCTCCAGGGCTCCTTCTGGCTGTTCGTCTACATGGCCATGGGCGTGGCCCCGCTCGCCCAGGCCGTCCTCGGCAGGGTGCCGACCCCTGTTGTCGGGCCCCGCTCCGACCTGACCGTCGCCATCGGGCTGGTGCTGCTCGGCTGTCTCGCGTTCGACGTCGGCGTCCTGCTGGCCCGCCACCGGCCCGCCGGCCGTGCGGGCGGCTCCCAGAAGGAGTCGCGGCCGGTGATGGCGCACCGGCGGCGCCTCCAACTGCTCACCGTCATCGCGTTCCTGGGCAGCGCCGCCTTCATCGTGAAGCTGGGCGGCCCGGCCGTCTTCTTCTCCAGCCGCCAGGAGATCATCGCCGGCATCGAGGAGGCGGGCATCTCCGACGGCGACGGCCAGGCCGGACAGGCCCTGCTGCGAGGCTTCGGCACCGTACCGGCGCTGCTCGCACTGCTGCTGTACACGCGCTGGCTGATCACCTCGAAGTTCGCCCGCCGCAAGGTGTCGGTCATCGTCACCTGGGGGGCGCTCGCCGTCCTCAACCTGGTGGTCAACAATCCGATCTCGAACCCGCGCTACTGGTTCCTCACGGTCATGTTCGCCCTGCTGTTCACCGTCTTCCCGGTGAGCGCCGCGATGTACCGGGTGGCGCTGTCGATGGCGGTGGTCGTCGCCCTGCTCGTCTTCCCGTTCGCGGACCGCTTCCGCTACGACGAGAAGAACTACAAGCCGGTCGAGACCACCTCCTTCCTGGAGCCGATGGCGCTCAAGGACTACGACCAGATCGGCATGTTCGCCAACACCATCACCTTCTCCAACTCCGGCCCCGGCCATTTCTACGGGCGCCAACTCGCGGGATCGGTGTTCTTCGCGGTGCCGCGCGCGGTGTGGCCAGGCAAGCCGCGCGACACCGGCGTGATGGTCGGCCAGTGGATGGGTACGGTCAACACGAACCTCTCCTCGCCGATCTGGGCGGAACTCTGGCTCGACTTCGGTCCGTTGGGCATGGGGGCGGGACTGCTCGGCATCGGGTACGCCTCCGCCCGCGTCGACCGCCGGTACGCCAAGCGCGCCACCCGCCGGTCCCCGCCGGGCAGCCTCATCTCGGTGGTGGTGCCGCTCGTGGCGGGGTATTCCTTCATCCTGCTGCGCGGTCCGCTGCTCCAGGCGTCCGGCCGGGTCGCGATCGCGGCCATGTGCCTGGCGCTGGTGGCCACGTACCGGCAGGACAGGGCCACGACGCTGCGCTGACCGGCCGGAGGCGCAGCCGTACGCAATCGACGGAAGGCGGGTCGCATGTCCTCCCTCGTCACTCTCGCGGTCATCGGCGCCGGCGACCGGGGCACCGGTTACGCGCGCTGGGCCCTGGCCCACCCGGACCGGGCACGGGTCGTCGCGGTGGCCGAACCGCGCGGGATCCGACGCGACCGCCTCGCCGCCGACCACGGTCTGGACGACGCGGCGGCGGTGGCGGACTGGCGGGAGCTGGCGGCCCGCGGCCGGATCGCGGACGCGGTCCTGATCTGCACCCTGGACCGGGACCACCTCGAACCGGCCCTGGCCTTCGCCGCGCTCGGCTGCCACATCCTGCTGGAGAAGCCGATGGCACCCACCGAGGAGGAGTGCCGGCGGATCGTGGCCGCGGTCGAGCGGGCCGGGGTGACCCTCGCGGTCGGCCACGTCCTGCGCTACACGCCCTACACGCGGGCACTGAAGGCCGTTGTCGACTCCGGCCGGCTCGGGGAGGTCGTCAGCGTCCAGCACCTGGAGCCGGTCGGCTTCTGGCACCAGGCCCATTCGTTCGTACGGGGCAACTGGCGGCGCGAGGACGAGGCCACGACCATGCTGATGGCCAAGTCCTGCCACGACCTGGACTGGCTGCAGTACGTGCTCGGGCAGCCGCCGGTCCGCGTCTCCAGCTTCGGCCGCCTCTCGCACTTCCGGCCCGAGAACAGGCCGCCCGGCGCCGCCGACCGCTGCCTGGACTGCGCGGTGGAGACGACGTGCGCGTACTCCGCCAAGCGCGAGTACGGGGACCGGCTCGCCCGTGGTGAGCGGGGCTGGCCGCTGCGCGTGGTGGTCGACGAATTCGACCCGCAGAGCCTGGAGACCGCCCTGCGCGAGGGCCCGTACGGGCGGTGCGTGTACGCCTGCGACAACGACGTGGTCGACCACCAGGTGGTGGCCATGGAATTCGCCTCCGGAGCCACCGCCACCTTCACCATGACGGCCTTCACCGAATCCGCGGACCGCCGGACGCGGATCTTCGGCACCCGCGGTGAACTCCGCGGCGACGGGGCGAACCTGACGCTCTACGACTTCCTCACGCGCACGGAGGAACCGGTCGGGCTCCCCGCCCGGGGGGCGATGGACGCCGCGGGCGGTCACGCGGGCGGCGACGCCGGGCTGATGGACGCCTTCGTCGCCGCCGTCGCCTCCGGGAACCCCGCCCTGGTGAAGTCGGGCCCGCAGGAGTCCCTGACCAGCCACCTGACGGTCCTGGCCGCCGAACGCGCCCGGCTGTCGGGCACCGTGGAGACGGTCCAGGGGGTGTTGCGAAAGTCCCGCACGGCGCCCGGCACGCACTCTCGCCGCACCGGCCGAAGCCCCGAGTACGCCCAGTACGAGGACCTTCGCCCGGCACGCCGAGAGCACGCACCGGACACCGCGGGCCCCGCACAGGACTCCCGCAACACCCCCTAGGCGGCCAGCGCGGGGGCCGGCTCCGGACGCAGGCGCGCGACGCGCAGCCAGCCGGCGGTCGCCTTGGCCGCCGAGCCCGCCGCCAGGCCCCAGGCGGCGCCCGCCACACCCCACAGCGCGTAGCCGCCCAGCAGCAGGGCTACCGCCAGCAGCGAGTAGACCACCTGGAGGGAAAGCGTCGCCTTCGGGGCGAGCACGCGCAGGGTGAGCAGCGCACAGGTGCCGAGGCCCATCACGGCGTACTGTGCCCCGGTCGCCGGGAGCAGCGCGGACGCCGCCGCCCACGTGTCGCCGAGCAGCGAGGAGCCGAGCCGGTCGGGCAGCGCGTACAGCACGGCCCCCCAGCCCGCGCCGACCGCGGCCAGCACCAGGCCGAGCAGGGCCGTGGCCCGCACCGTGGCCCGCTTGCCGCGCAGCCGCCCGAGGAACGGCGGAGCGAAGGCGTTCGCGGAGTTGAACAGGACGTTGAGCGGCCCGAAGAGGGTCGTGGCGCCCCGCAGCGCGCCCACGGCGAGGGGCGTCGCGAAGACTCCCAGGCCCAGGACCGCGAGCTGGCTGGAGCCGTTGCCCACGGCGAACTCGACCACGAACCGCCGGCCGAGGTGACCGCGCCGCAGGTACGGCCGCAGGTCCGCGCGCCGCCCCCTGACGTACGGCCGCAGCAGGAACAGCCCGAGTGCCAGCGCGGGCAGCGCGGAGACCCCCCACACCAGCACCAGCCGCCCCGCGGAGGTCCCTTCGGGCTGGACGCCCAGCGCCGCCACCACGCACACCAGCCGCAGCGCGTCGGCGGCCAGCGCCCGCTCCGGCGTGCGCAGCGCCGAGAAGCAGTACCGCAGCCCGTCCTGCAGCAGCACCAGCGGCAGTACGAGTCCCAGCGCGAGGAAGGCCCGACCGGTCGCCCCGGGCAGTACGAGGCCGACGAGCGCGAGCACCGCGCCCGCTGCGGCCGAGGCGGCCCCGGTGAAGCCGGCCGCGGACCGGGCGAGGGCGCCCACCCGGTCGCCCTTCTCCAGGACCAGGCTCTGGCCGACGTAGGCCATGTTCAGCCCGAGGAGCACGCTGAAGGTGACGTAGACCATCGAGAAGTCGGCGAACCCGGAGGCCGAGGACAGCCGGGCGGCCAGCACCAGCACCAGGATGTTCGTGGCGCTGGAGGCCGCCTGGTCCAGGACCGACGCGATCGCCGCGAGGCCGCGCCGCCTCACCGCCGGCCCGGGCGGACCGTACGCAGCGCGACCGTGTCGGTGCCGTCACCCGGGATGTGCTGCTCGCCCTCGTCGACCTCGTAGCGCAGCGGCTGGGCCTGCTGCTCGGGGGGCGCGACCGGTTCGGCGGCGGCGGACCGGCCGCGGTCCTTGCCGCGGCCCCGCTTCTCGCCGGGCAGCGGGGCGTGCAGCACCGCGCCCAGCACGGTGCCGCCGGCACCGCTGATGAGCTCGCGGATCCGGGACAGGTCGGAGCGGTGGACGGCGCGCGGGTCGCAGACCACCAGGACGCCGTCGACGCGGTCCACGAGCGCGAGGGCGTCGGCGTAGGAGAGCACGGGCGGCGCGAGCACGACGACCGTGGAGTTGGGGGAGTCGGCCTCGGAGATCAGCCGGGTGGCGCGCGACGAGGTCAGCGAACGGGCCACGTTGCGCACCGGGCGGCCGGGGATGAGGTCGAAGGCGCCGGACTCACCGGCGTCCACGACCAGCTGGCGCCCGTCGGGCCACTCCGTGTCCCCGTGCTGCGCCGGCTGCTTCCCGCTGCCGGGGCCGCCCGCCGCCTTGCTCCAGCGCGGCCGCCCGCCCGCGTCGGTGGGCAGCTGGCTGGCCAGCACGGGCGTGCGCAGGTCGGCCTCGATGAGCAGCACGTCCTTGCCGGTCTCCGCGAAGGAGGCGGCCAGGTTCACGGCGACCGCGGCGGCCGTCTCGCTGCTGCCGCGGGGGGCGACGACGAGCAGCCGCCGCCGGTCCGCGAAGCGGGCGTCGTAGGCGAGCCGGAAGGCCACCGAGCGGTACTCCTCGGCGAGCTTGGGGTCGGCCTCGCCGGCGGCGAGCAGCGGCCCGCCGCCGGTCCGGTCCCGGGGCAGGTAGCCCAGCACGGGGGAGCGCAGGGCCCGGGCCACGTCGCCCTCGGAGCGCGGCGCCGGGTCGAAGACGAGCCGGACCCAGGCGGCCAGCAGGCCGAGCGCGAGGCCCACCGCCGCGCCGAGCGCGAGCGACATCACGATGCCGGGGCCGTCGGAACCGGGAGGCGCGGTCGCGGCGCTGGTGACCCGGCCCGGCGTCATGTCGAGGGCCTGGAGCTTGGTGATGTTGCTGTTGAGGGTGTTGACCTTGCCCTGCAGGTCCGTCTTGGACGCGTAGGCGGCGTCCCGGGCGGCGCCCGCCGGCATGGTGTTGACCTGCTTGACGAGCTCGTCGAGCTGCTTGGCGACCGGGTCGCGCTGCTCCTGGTAGCTCTTGACCATCTTGTCGCGGGTGACGTCCAGGGCTTCCTGCCGCTTCGTCAGGTACGCCTCCGTCATCACGTTGGCCCGCTTGGCGGCCTCCTGCGGGGAGGACGCCGTGTAGGTGAAGCGGAGCACCATCGTCTGCGGCGGGTTGGTCACCTGCAGGCCGCTGCGCAGGGCCGCGAAACCGGAGGCGCCCACTCCGAGCTTCTTCGCCGCCTCGTTGGCTATGGAGGAGCTGAGCGCGACCTGCCGCTCCGAGCCGATGTTGATCGCCTTGTCGGGGGCGAGGCTCGGGTTGAACGGGTCGTCGGTCGGCGCGCGCAGCACCACGTCGGCGGTCGCGACGTAGGTGTCGGCCGTGGAGACACCGAGGTAGACACCGCCCAGCAGTCCGACCCCGATGCCCGCGCCGAGGAGCCGGCGGTAGCGCAGGAGCTGTCGGAACTGGTCCCGCAGGAGGTCCGGTTCGTCCTCCGCCGGGGCCGCCGCAGGGCGGTTCGTCTCGATCACGGCCGGGGACCCCCAAGTGCTTCGTCCATCAATGCGTCGATCCGGGCCAGGCCCGCTTCACGGCTCAGGTGGGCCGCCACGTGGCGCGGTCCGGCAGCCCCGAGTGCGTCCGCCCCGTCCGGGTCCTCGGCGAGGATCCGGACGGCCTTCAGGAGGGCCTCCGGGTCCTCCGGCGGCACGAGCACCCCCGCGCCCGAGCGTTCCACTTCCTGGGCCGTTCCGCCCTCCGCCGCCACGGAGGCGACGACGGGCCGGCCGGCCTGGAAGTAGGAGGTGAGTTTCGACGGCACGCTCATGTCCAGTACGGCGGCGTGCTGCGTGACCGCGAGCACGTCCGCCGCCGCGAGGATATCGGGGAACTCGCCGTCTGCGGCAGGGGGGATGATGTCTAGGTTGGGGACGTCGGCCGAGAGCTCTGCGAGCGCCGAGCGCTGGCTGCCGTCGCCCATCAGGACGAAACGGACGCCGGGGTCGAGGCGGGCGGCGCCCACGAGGACTTCGAGCCCCTGCTTGAGACCCATGTTCCCGGAGTGCAGGACGACGGTCTGCCCGGGTGCCCAGCCCAGGTGGTGGCGGGTCTCGTCGCGCGGCCTGGTGGGCTGCGCCACGTGGGACCAGTTGGGGACCAGCCGGATCCTCCCCGGGTCCACGCCCATGCCGACGACCCGGTCCACGAAGGTCTCGTGGATGACGCCGACGAGCGTGGCCCGCTTCAGGGCGTAGGCCTCGGCGCGGCCCGCGATCGCGGCGGCCTTGTCACCGCCGCTGATCCCGCTCTGCGCGGCGGCGGCGCCCATCAGGTCCTGGACGACCGGGACGTAGGGGACCTTCCAGCGGGCCGCGAGACGGGCGGCGATCACCCCGCCGGCGAGGCTGGGCATCTGGGCGAGGACGGCGTCCGGCCTCGGCATCCGGGGCGGGGCCACGGTGCCGTGCAGGAGAATCGATCCTTCGAACAGGGCTCGTCTGACGGCGGTCTGACGTGGCGGCACGGTGTGCGCGCGCCGGTGCACGGTGACCCCCGCGCGCCGTTCCGTGCGCTGGAGCGCCCCCCGGTACTCCGGCTCGACAGACCAGGCCGGGTAGTGTGGCATGCCCGCCAGGACGTGGGTCTCGTGGCCGAGATCCGCCCAGTGCTCCGCGATCTGGGTGGCGTACGGCCCAATCCCCGCGTGCTCGGGAGCGTAATTCGTGGAAACCAGCAGCAGGCGCCGGTTGCCGGATCTCGACACTGAACGTTCCTTCCGCCCCAGGATGATGCGCAGGCCACCCTATTCGTTCACCCGCGTGGTGCGGAACGTGCACGCTATTGTCTGCTAATCGGCCGCGCCGGGGGGCGCGGCTCTGGGGGTAAGAGATGACGGAGCGGGAAATGTCGGACTTTGGCGCGCCCGCGCGGCGAGACCACGCCAGGCCCTACCGAGTCGGCTACGCACCAGGTGCCTACGACCTGTTCCACATAGGGCACCTCAACATCCTGCGGCACGCCCGCAGTCAGTGCGACTACCTGGTGGCCGGCGTGGTCTCCGACGAGATGGCCGAACTCGCCAAGGGACGGCGGCCGATGATCCCGCTGGTCGAACGGCTGGAGATCGTCCGCAGTGTGAAGTACGTGGACGCCGCCTTCGTGGAGACCGTCCCGGACAAGGTGGAGACCTGGAAGCAGGTCCGCTTCGACGTCATCTTCAAGGGCGACGACTGGCGCGGCACCCCCAAGGGCGACAAGCTGGAGAAGGACTTCGCCGCCCACGGCGTCGACGTCGTCTACTTCCCCTACACGGTGCACACGTCCAGCACCCAGCTGCGCCGGGCACTGGACGCGCTGGCCGAGGCCCCCGCCGCCCCGGGCCAGCTCACCGCCGAACTGCGCTGAGCTCCCGGAACCACTTCGCGAGGAACGCCGCCAGGAACAGCGCGGCGACCGCCCCGAAGGCCGCGTAGGCCCAGGCGAACAGCTCACCGCCGCCGAGCAGCAGGAAGACCAGGCAGAACACCCCGTAGTCCACCGGCAGCAACGCCACCGCGCGCAGCGTCGACGGCGCCTCGGCCGGGCTGCCGGGGGCCGGCCTGGCCTTCAGCTTCTCGGTCAGCAGGCCGCCGAAGAAAGTGACCACGGCGGCGAGCTGGAAGCCCAGCGGCACCAGCAGCCAGCCGTCCGAGCCCGTCCCGTACGCGTCGGGGAAACGGTGGAAGGCGATCAGCACGCAGCTGTGCAGGGCCGTGAGTTTGGCGGCGTCCACGACGTGGTCGAGCCACTCGCCCGCCGCACTCCCGCCCCCGCGCAGCCGCGCGAGCTGGCCGTCGGCGGAGTCGAAGGCGAACCCGAGGGCGAGGGCCGCCCACACGGCGAGCCCCAGGCCCCACGACGGCGCGGCCACGGCGACCAGCGCCACGGCGGCGAAGCTGAGGGCGGCGCTGATCAGCGTCACCTGGTTCGGGGTGAGCCCGAGCGCGTACGACCCGGCCGCCAGGTACCGCCCCACGGGCCTGTTGACGAACCGTGAGTAGAGCGACACCCCCTTCGCCGACTTCTGCGCCCCGCGCAGCTCTCGCAGCGCGGTTCCGACTCTGCCCATCCGGCGACCCCCTCGGTGACGATGCCGTTCGAACACATCATCGCAGGGCGGCGCGGGGTCCTTTCAGCCAGCGGCCCGGCCTGGCCGGAAGCCGCCGACCCGGAGCAGGAGCACCGCGCGGGCCGGGACCGTCACCGTCTCCCCGCCCCGGTGCCGGGTGCCGGGCGGTTCGGCCTGGTCCTCCCGGGAGGTGTCGAGGACGACCTCGTACGCGTCCGCCCACGGCGCCCCCGGCAGCACCCACGGCACCGGCCGGTCCCCGGTGTGCAGCAGGACCAGGAAGCTGTCGTCCGTCACCTGCCGGCCCCGCTCGTCACGCCCCGGGATGTCCCGCCCCGACAGGTACATCCCGAGCGAGGCCGCGGGCGCGTACCAGTCCCGCTCCGTCATCTCCGCCCCCGCCGGGGTGAACCAGGCCAGGTCCCGCAGTCCGTCGGCGCCCTGCGGCCGTCCCGAGAAGAACGCCCGCCGCCGCAGCACCGGATGCGCCTGGCGCAGCGCGACCAGCCGCGAGGCCAGCGCGAACAGCGACTGCCAGGCCGGGTCCTCCAGCAGCGACCAGTCCACCCACCCCGTCTCGTTGTCCTGGCAGTACGCGTTGTTGTTGCCGCCCTGCGTGCGCCCGAACTCGTCCCCCGCCACCAGCATCGGCACCCCCGTGGACAGCAGGAGCGTCGTCAGCAGGTTGCGCAGCTGACGGCGGCGCAGCGCACCGATCCGCGGGTCCGGGCCCCCCTCGGGCTCCCCCTCCACCCCGCAGTTCCACGACCGGTTGTCGTGCGTCCCGTCCCGGTTGTCCTCGCCGTTGGCCTGGTTGTGCTTGCGCTCGTACGACACCAGGTCCCGCAGGGTGAAACCGTCGTGCGCGGTCACGAAGTTCACCGAGGCGTACGGCCGCCGCCCGCCCCACGCGTACAGGTCGCTCGACCCCGACAGCCGGTAGCCCAGATCCCGTACGTCGGGCAGCGCGCCCCGCCAGAAGTCCCGCACCGCGTCCCGGTAGCGGTCGTTCCACTCCGTCCACAGCGGCGGGAACGCGCCCACCTGGTACCCGCCCGAGCCCACGTCCCACGGCTCGGCGATCAGCTTCACCCGCCGCAGCACCGGGTCCTGGGCGATCACCGCGAGGAACGGGGACAGCATGTCCACGTCGTGCATCGAACGGGCCAGCGCCGCTGCCAGGTCGAAGCGGAAGCCGTCCACCCCCATCTCGGTGACCCAGTAGCGCAGCGAGTCCGTGATCAGCCGCAGCACGTGCGGCCGGCCCGCGTGCAGGGTGTTCCCGCAGCCCGTGTAGTCGGAGTACCGCCGCTGGTCGGACTGGAGCCGGTAGTAGCCGCGGTTGTCGATTCCGCGCAGCGACAGCGTCGGACCGAGCTCGCCCGCCTCCGCCGTGTGGTTGTAGACCACGTCGAGGATCACCTCGATCCCCGCCGCGTGCAGGGCCTTCACCATCCGCTTGAACTCCCCGACCTGCTGGCCGGCCGTCCCGCTGGCGGAGTAGCCCGCGTGCGGCGCGAAGTAGCCGATCGAGTTGTAGCCCCAGTAGTTGCGCAGGCCCCGCCGCAGCAGGTGGTCCTCGTGTGCGAACTGGTGCACCGGCAGCAGTTCCACCGCCGTCACCCCGAGCCGCGTCAGGTGGCCCACCGCCGCCGGATGGGCGAGCCCCGCGTAGGTGCCGCGCAGCTCGTCGGGAACACCCGGATGGCGCATGGTGAAACCGCGCACGTGCAGCTCGTAGATCACCGAATCGGCCCAGGGGGTCTTGGGCCGTACGTCGTCCGCCCAGTCGTCGTCATCGTGGACCACGACCCCCTTGGGGACGAACGGCGCGGAGTCCCGGTCGTCGCGCACGGTGTCCGCGATGTACTGCTGCGGCCAGTCGCGGACGTGCCCGTACACCTCCGGCGGGAGCCGGAAGTCGCCGTCCACGGCCCGCGCGTACGGATCCAGGAGCAGCTTCGCCGGATTGAACCGGGCGCCCGTCCACGGGTCCCAGCGGCCGTGCACCCGGAACCCGTACCGCTGTCCGGGGCGCACGCCGGGCAGGAAACCGTGCCAGATCTCGTGCGTGAGCTCGCCCAGCGGGCACCGGGTCTCCGTGCCGTCGGCGTCGAAGAGGCACACCTCCACGGCCTCCGCGCCCTGCGCCCACAACGCGAAGTTGGTGCCCTCCGTCCCGTCGGCCGCGTCGGAGCCCGGACGGAACCGGGCCCCCAGGGGATGGGAGGACCCTGGCCACACCGGTGGCCCGGAGCGCGCGGACGCCCTCGGCACCTGGCCCCCGACCAGCCCGTTCGGCTGGATCCCGGCGCCGTCGACCCGCGGTGCGGGCGCGGCCGCGCCGCTCCGCACCGCCGGTACGGCGTCCATGACGGCTTCCACCGCCTCTTGCTCGGCTGCGCTCGACACTGCCCGCCTCCACGGCTCCTGGGTACCGGCGGGGGTGCGGCCCGGGCGTCCCGGCCCGGTCCGCCCCCGTCTGGTCCTTCACACTGTTCTGCCCGGACTGCCGTACCCGGAACGTCCACCGCGCTCACGTTTCCCCCGGAGGGGCCCGGTCGTTGAAGGGATCGTGACACTTCTGACGAGGCGGGCAGGGGCGGGTCTGGCCGCCGTGGCGGCTTGGGCGGGTCTGCTCGGCGGCCTGACGGGATGCACCGAGGACGGCCGGTCCCCGGTCGAGATCGCGCTCCCGGGCAAACCCCGCTCGCCGGACGAGGCCATCCGCATCACGCCCGAGGACAACGCCAAGGACGTGCCGGCCGACGGACGCCTCGTGGTCGCGGTGCCGGAGGGCCGGCTGGAGCGGGTCGTGGTCACCAAGGTGGAGGACGCGCAGCAGGAGCAGGTCCCCGGCTCGATCGCCGAGGACGGGCTCAGCTGGAGCCCCGACCCCGGCTCCGCCCGGCTCGCGCTCGCCGCCAAGTACACGGTGGACGCCGTCGCCCTCGACGGGCACGACCGCCGCCAGGCCCGGCACACCACCTTCACCACCTTCGTCCCCGAGGAGAGGTTCATCGGCTACTTCAAGCCCGAGAACCGCTCCACCGTCGGCACCGGCATGATCGTCTCGTTCGCCTTCAGCCACGCCATCGAGCGCAAGGTGGACGTGGAACGGGCCATCACCGTCACCTCCGAACCGCCGGTGCAGGTCGTGGGCCACTGGTTCGGCAAGGAACGGCTCGACTTCCGGCCCAAGGAGTACTGGAAGCCCGGCACCCGGGTCACGGTGAAGGTGAACCTGCGCGACGTCGAGGGCGCCCCCGGCTCCTACGGCATCCAGGACAAGACGATCACCTTCACGGTGGGCCGCTCCCAGACCTCCCTGGTGGACGCGGCCGCGCACACCATGGAGGTGCGCCGGGACGGGGAACTGCTGTCGACCGTGCCGATCAGCGCCGGAGCCCCCAAGACCACCACCTACAACGGGAAGATGGTGGTGATGGAGATGTTCGACGTCACCCGCATGAACGGCCAGACCGTCGGCTTCGGCGGCGAGTACGACATCCCCGACGTCCCCCACGCCATGCGCCTCACCTCCTCCGGGACCTTCCTGCACGGCAATTACTGGCTGAGCCCCGACACCTTCGGCTCCAGCAACATGAGCCACGGCTGCGTGGGCCTGCGCGACGACAAGGGCGGCGGCTCGGACACCCCGGCGGGATGGTTCTTCGACCGGACCCTCGTCGGGGACGTGGTGGAGGTCGTGAACTCGCAGGACAAGACGGTGGCCCCGGACAACGGCCTCGGCGGCTGGAACATGTCCTGGGCGGACTGGGTGGCCGGCTCCGCCGTCGCGTGAGCCGTGCGGGTGATCCGTGTGATCGGAATGCCGTACCGGACGAGTGTCCTCCCGCACTCCCGTACGAGGCTCCGCGCAGCCTGTCAGGGCGGACAGGCCCGCCCCACGGACGGAGTGCCATGACAGGCAGGACAGCACGTACAGCCGCGAGGGCGAAGGCGTGGTCGCTCGGCCTCGCGGCCCTGGCGGTGCTCGCCGCGGCGCCGGCGGCCGAGACGGCCAAGGTGGTGCTGCGGCAGACGGACGTCGACACCGGGGCGCCCCTGCGCGGCGCCCGGTTCGAGCTCTGGCGGGAGGCCAACGGCCGGGCCGGGCTGCAGACCACCGGCGCGAAGGCCGACGTGCTGCGCGGCAGCGGCTGCGTGACGGACGCCAAGGGCACGTGCACGGCCACCCCGCCGGTCGGCGAGACGTACTACTGGCGGCAGACCGCCGCCGCCGCGGGCTACGAGGGGACGGCGGAGCCGGTCACCCCCTTCGACCTGGAGGAGGCGGACGCGCCCGAGGGCATCGTCCTCAACGTCCCGCAGCGCAGGAAGGGCGTGGTGCACCGCGGCGTGATCCGCATCCTGAGCAAGGACGCCAAGACGGGCCGCCCGCTGCGCGGCACGGTGTTCGAGGTCTGGAAGGAGACCAACGGCACCAAGGGCCTCCAGGACCACGGCCTGAACTCCGACCAGCCGACGGGGGGCCCGGGCCTGGCCTCCGACGCGGGCGGCATCAGCGACTTCACCGGCCTGTCGGACGGCTCGTACTACCTGACCGAGCGGGACCTCCCCGAGGGCTACGTGATGCCGGGCCAGCCGGTGACCGGCCCGCTGGCCCTGGGCGCCGCCACCCCGGGCCGCCGGCTCGTGGTGACCGTCAAGAACGGGCGGGACTACTACGGCAAGCTGCCCGACAGGCGGCGCCGCTGAGCCGTCGGGAGGACAGCGTTCACCCCGACGGTCCAGCCCCGGGCGCCCCGCCCCGGCCTTCCGGGTTGGCTGGGGGCAGCGGGGCCCGGCCGGCGGGCCCGAGGAGGCTCCGATGGCCGCAGCCCGGACGACAGCCGTGACGGCCCGAGCGGCCGCGCTCGCCGCCGCACTCGCCCTGGCGGGACCGGCCCCGGCGACGGCGGCTCTGGAGACCCGTGCCGCGGAGCCCCCGGCCGCGCAGGCCCGGGCAGCGGAGACTCGGGCCGCGGAGCCCTCGGCCGCGCAGGCCCGGGCAGCGGAGACTCGGGCCGCGGAGCCCTCGGCCGCGCAGGCCCGGGCCGCGGAGACCCGGGCAGCGGAGACCCGGGCCGGGCAGGCCCCGGCCGGGCAGGCCCCGGCGGACGCGGCCCAGGCCCCGGCCGCCGAGGGCGCCGCGGCGCAGGCCGCCGGCCCCGAGCCGGTCAGTGCCTGCTGGTCCAACACCGGCCCCTACCAGCGCGAGCTGGAGGCCCATCTGCACCTGCGGGTCGACGGCACGGAGTCCGTGGCGGACTGCCTCGCCATCCGCTCCTTCCAGTGGAAGAACGGGCTCCGCCCGGCCGACGGCTACGCGGGCGTGGACACGTACCGCACGATGCTCGTCGTGGCGGCCCGCCCGAATCCCAATCGCGACGGCGACTGTCCGGTCGAGGAGTACCGGGTGACCTGCGTGGACCTGGACCGGCAGCTGCTCTGGGTGCAGGAGGACGACCGGATCGTCTTCCCGGTGGTCCCCATCCGCACCGGCCGGGACGGGGACGAGACCCGCCGCGGCATGCACGAGATCTACTGGCGCAGCAAGGACCACAAGTCCACGCTGTACAACAACGCCCCCATGCCGTACGCCCAGTTCTTCGACGGCGGCCAGGCGATCCACGCCCGTTCCGACTACCTTTACGCCCACGGCGGCTCCGGCGGCTGCGTCAACCTGGCCGAGCCCGACGCCGTACGCCTGTGGAACCTGCTCACCGAGGGAGACGCCGTCTACGTCTGGGGCACCAAGCCGGGCACCGACGACTGACCCGGGACCGGCCGGCGCGGCCGGCGCGTCTTGGGACGGAACGGTGACAAGACCGTTTCTCTTCGTGATCCCCCCATGTGATTTCCTGTCGACATGCGCGCGACTGTCCGCGCGCGGGGGACATGGGGAGAACACGAGTGAACCTGCAGCCGATTCGCGGTCGCGCCCGCACCGGCCTGCCGGCCCTCCTGCTGGGGGCGGCCCTGCTGTTCACCACCGCGTGCAGCGGCGGGGGCGGGGGCAACAACGCGGGCACGGGTGGGGACAAGGCCGGCGGCGCCGGCAAGACCGGCACCGAAGCCTCCAAGGCCGTGGTCAGCGTCCAGCCCGAGGACGGGGCCAAGGAGGTCGCCACCAGCGGCGTCCTGAAGATATCCAGCACCGGCGGAAAGCTCGCCACGGTGACCGTCGCCGACACCAAGGGCAACGCGGTCGAGGGCAAGATGGCCGCCGACGGCGCGAGTTGGGAACCCGCCCGCAACCTGGCCGCCGCCACCGAGTACAAGGTGCACGCGGTCGCCAAGGACGAGGCCGGCCGGGAGTCCGCCAAGGACACCACCTTCACCACCCTGACCCCGCAGAACACCTTCGTCGGCCACTACACGCCCGAGGACGGGGCGGAGGTCGGCGTGGGCATGCCCGTCTCGATCAACTTCACCCGCGGCATCACCAACACCGAGGCCGTCGAGAAGGCCATCACGGTCACGGCCGAGCCCGCCGTGCAGATCGAGGGCCACTGGTTCGGCAACGACCGTCTCGACTTCCGCCCCGAGAAGTACTGGGCGGCGGGCACCAAGGTCACCGTGAAGATCGCCCTCGACGGAGTCGAAGGCCGCCCCGGCGTCTACGGCAAGCAGACCCGCACGGTCTCCTTCAAGATCGGCCGCTCCCAGGTCTCCACCGTCGACGCCGGCGAGCACACCATGGAGGTCGTGCGCGACGGCCAGGTGATCAAGAACCTCCCGATCACCGCGGGCGCCCCGTCGACGACCACCTACAACGGGCAGATGGTCATCAGCGAGAAGTACAAGGTGACCCGGATGAACGGCGCGACCGTCGGCTTCGGCGGCGAGTACGACATCTCCGACGTCCCGCACGCGATGCGGCTGTCGAACTCCGGCACCTTCGTCCACGGCAACTACTGGGCCTCCTCCGGCACCTTCGGCTCGGAGAACGTCAGCCACGGCTGCGTCGGCCTGAAGGACGTCCGCGGCGCCGGCGACGACAAGCAGCCCGCGGCCTGGTTCTTCAACGAGTCCCTGATCGGCGACGTGGTCATCGTGAAGAACTCCAAGGACAAGCAGATCGCCCCCGACAACGGCCTCAACGGCTGGAACATGGACTGGGCGGAGTGGATCAAGTAGGTCCCGTCCGTACGTAGTCGAATCGGGCCCCGTGCCCGTGGCCCGGTGCTGTGACCCACAGCACCGGGCCTCTTCGCGTTAACCGGGGCTAACCTGATCCGCATGACCATCTCTCTCGAAGTCTCCGAAGGCGTCGGCACCATCCGCCTGGACCGGCCGCCCATGAACGCCCTGGACATCGCCACCCAGGACCGGCTGCGCGAGCTCGCGGTGGAGGCCACCGACCGGGCGGACGTCCGCGCGGTCATCCTCTACGGCGGCGAGAAGGTGTTCGCGGCGGGCGCGGACATCAAGGAGATGCAGCTGATGGACCACGCGGCGATGGTCGCCCGGTCACGCGGCCTGCAGGACGCCTTCACCGCGGTGGCGCGCATCCCCAAGCCCGTCGTCGCGGCCGTCACCGGCTACGCGCTGGGCGGCGGTTGCGAGCTCGCGCTGTGCGCCGACTACCGGATCGCCGCCGACAACGCCAAGCTCGGGCAGCCCGAGATCCTGCTCGGCCTGATCCCGGGCGCGGGCGGCACCCAGCGGCTCTCCCGGCTGGTCGGCCCGTCCAAGGCCAAGGACCTCATCTTCACCGGGCGGATGGTCAAGGCCGACGAGGCGCTCGCCCTCGGCCTCGTCGACCGGGTCGTGCCCGCCGCCGAGGTGTACGAGCAGGCGCACGCCTGGGCCGCCAAGCTGGCCCAGGGGCCCGCGCTCGCGCTGCGCGCCGCCAAGGAGTGCGTGGACGCCGGTCTGGAGGCCGACATCGACACCGGGCTCACCATCGAACGCAACTGGTTCGCGGGCCTGTTCGCCACCGAGGACCGTGAGCGCGGCATGCGCAGCTTCGTCGAAGAGGGCCCGGGCAAGGCGAAGTTCGTCTAGATCCTCCCTGGGGGTGGATTAGCCAGGCCTTAAGGCAGCCTTAAGGAGAAACGGTGATCCACTCACGGTGATCGTTTCCGTGCGGTGTGTAACGGCAGGTCAGGGCTGGTTTTACGGCCCTCTTCATGCCTGCCGCATATGACAGGACACCCCCTTGGATTCGTTGAATCCAGGGGGTGTTTTCCTGCGGAACGGCCCGGAGGGGCGGTGCCGCCGTCCATGATGGGTCCATGGCGGGCCTGGAGGGTGTGGAACAGCCGCGGCAGCGCAGTGGCGCGTCGGCCGTGCGGCTCACGGCGGCTCTTGAGGACGAACAGGGTCTCAAGGCGATGGAGTCGTACGGGAATCCGGCCGAGGCCGAGGTGACGCTGCCGTCCATGCCGGAGTCGGCGAGTACGGCTCGCCGGCTCACCCAGTGTGTGGTGATCCGCCTCTGGGGACTCTCGCCGCAGACCGCCGAGCATGCCGTCCTGCTGGTCTCGGAGCTCGTCGGCAACGCGGTCCGGCACACCGGGGCCCGCTCCTTCGGCTTACGCATGCTGCGCCGGCGCGGCTGGATCCGCGTCGAGGTGCGCGACCCCTCGCGCGGGCTGCCCTGCCTGATGCCGGTCCACGAGCTGGACACCACCGGCCGGGGGCTCTTCCTCGTGGACAAGCTCTCCGACCGCTGGGGCGCCGACCTGCTGCCACGCGGCAAGATCACCTGGTTCGAGATGCGCGTGGCCGACCGCCAGAACGCCTGAAGCCCCCGGTTCGCCGTGGTGGGGCTGGTGCGGGGGCTTCATGAGGGTGCCGAGGATCTAAGGGGGTGTGATCCTCGGCAGTGCGACTTCGCTCGGGTCAATGGGGAAGTCGTGGTCTCGACTATGGCAGACGAGGGCTCAAACGCCAAAAGTCCTTACTCGGACATAAGTGTGCAAATCAGAAGGCTTGCGCGTTGAATCCTAGGTGAGGTGGGCCACTCACCTCACAATCGATGAATAAATATCGAACGGTACGTGTGATTCGTTGCCCGGATAGCGAACGGAAGGCCCTCGGGAGGGCCTCCGGCGAATGGCCCGAATTGGGTCAATCATTACCTTTCGGCCCATCCGCCCCTTAAATGGGCAGGTGCTCTCACATCCAGGCCGCCGCGCGGCCCTGCGGGCGGCCGCTCTCGGGATGGCCGGTGCGGCGACGGCCGGCCTCACCGCCGCCTGCGGATCGGGCCGCCCCGCCACCGCTCCCTCCGACCCGCCCCCGGGCCCGGCCAGACCGTCCTCCCGGCCCGTGCCGGCGGCCGCGGCCGCCCCGCGCCGGTTCGCCGGCCAGCCCGTCGAGATCGGCCACGGTCCCCGCGACCGCCCCCGGGTCGCCCTCACCTTCCACGGCAACGGGGACCCCGCCATCGCCCGCGCGGTGCTCGCCGAGGCCGAGCGGGCCGGCGCGCGGGTGACCGTACTGGCGATCGGGACCTGGCTCGACGAGCACCCGGACATGGCCCGCCGCGTCCTCGACGGCGGCCACGAGCTCGGCAACCACACCCAGCGCCACCTCGCGATCAACGAGCTGCCCGAGGCGGAGGCGTACGCCGAGATCACCGGATGCGCCCAGCGCCTCAAGCGCCTCACGGGCTCCATCGGCACCTGGTTCCGGCCCTCGCAGACGCAGTACGCCACCCCGCTCGTCCGGACGCTCGCCCAGCGGGCCGGGTACCCGCACGTCCTCTCGTACGACGTGGACTCCCTCGACTTCACCTCGCCCGGTGCCGCGGCCGTCATCCGCACCGTCACCGGCACGATCCACGGCGGATCGGTGGTGAGCCTGCACTTCGGCTACGCGGACACGGTCGACGCGATGCCTCCCCTCCTCGAAGAACTCGCGCGCCGCAAGCTGCGCGCGGTGACCACCACGGAGCTGCTGACCCCATGACGACCATCCGCCTTCCCCGGAAGGCCACCGTGCTGATCGCCGGTCTGGTCCTCGCCGCCCTGGCCGGCTGCGGATCAGCCGACAAGGGTCCCGCCGAGGCCATGGGCACCAAGGGCCCGGCCCAGCCCGTCAAGGCCGTGCCCGCCATTCCGCCCGGACTGCCCGGCATGCCGCCCGTCCTCGACCCCAAAGACGTCTACGCGGCGGACCGGCCGAACAAGCTCTCCCCGGTGGTCAAGGACTTCCCGTCCCGCGTCTACGTGCCGAACACCAACTCCAACACGGTGTCCGTCATCGACCCGGCGACCTACCAGGTCATCGACACCATCCCGGTCGGCGTCCAGCCCCAGCACGTGGTCCCGTCCTGGGACATGAAGACCCTGTGGGTCAACAACAACCGGGGCCACACGCTCACCCCGATCAACCCGGCCACCGGCGAGGCGGGCAAGCCGGTCGAGGTGCACGACCCGTACAACCTCTACTTCACGCCCAACGGCAAGTACGCCGTCGTCATGGCCTCGATGGACAAGGAGCTGGTCTTCCGCGACCCGCACACCATGGACCGGGTCAAGACGGTCCCGGTGAGCTGCTACGGCGTCAACCACGCCGACTTCTCGCTCGACGGCCGCTACTTCATCGTCAGCTGCGAGTTCTCCGGTGAGCTCCTCAAGGTCGACACCGAGAAGATGGAGGTCATCGGGCAGCAGAAGCTGCCGTTCGAGGGCGCGATGCCGCAGGACGTGAAGGTCTCGCCGGACGGGAAGACCTTCTACGTCGCCGACATGATGGCGGACGGCATGTGGGTGCTCAGCGGAGACAAGTTCGAGACGCCCAAGCTGCTGCCCACGGGCAAGGGCTGCCACGGCCTCTACGTCAGCCGCGACTCCAAGGAGATGTACGTCTCCAACCGCGGCGAGGGCTCCATCTCGGTCTTCGACTTCCCCCGGAACAAGCTCACCAAGAAGTGGGAGCTGCCCGACGGCGGCAGCCCCGACATGGGCGGCGTCTCGGCCGACGGCAAGGTGCTGTGGCTGTCCGGCCGTTACAACTCCGAGGTCTACGCCATCGACACCACGAGCGGCAAGGAGCTCGCGCGGATCCCCGTGGGCAGCGGCCCGCACGGCCTCGCCGTCTACCCGCAGCCCGGCCGCTACTCGCTCGGCCACACCGGCATCTTCCGGTAGCCGGCGGGCGGGAGGGACCCCGGGAGCTCGCACCGCTCCCGGGACCCCGGTCAGGAAGGCGGAAGCGGAGACCGCGCCCCGACAGAATGCAGGGCCATCTCCTCCCGGCCCTTACGGAATTCGTCCTCGGTTCCCAGGCAATGCAGAATCCGCCGGTGCGGCAGTTGGTGAGCAGAATTCGACTGGAACTCGGAAAGCGCGTACGCGAAGCCGACCCGCGCGAAGCGGGACACGGCCCACCGGGCGACGCCGCCTTCCCGGATGTCTCGGCAGGTGCGGTGCGGGTGGCGGGCAGGACCTCGGATGATGCGCCGCCTGTGATCGGCATTTGATGGATCGCCCTTTGTGTCGCTCGTCCCGGGGAGCCCCGCGCTCCTGGTGTGGCGGCAGCCATTATTTGCGTTGATCCCGGAGCGCGACAAGGGGGCGCCGCAATCGTGGGGTCGAATTACAGCTTCCGCCTGCCCCGGAGGTAATTGAATTTCTTTCCGCCGCTCGAACGGGACCCGCGGCGGCCCCCGCCCCGGGCGGCGGCTACCCTGGGCCGGTCAACAAGCACCAAGAAGGGGTGGACCCAGTGGCGGACATCGAGAGCGCACGGGCGACGTTCGACAAGTTCGACGTCGACGGTGACGGCTTCATCACGGCCGACGAGTACAGCGCTGCCATGAAGGCGATGGGCGACGCGTTCGTCACCGCGGCGGTCGCCGACGCCGTCGTCGCCTCCAAGGACCTGAACGGCGACAAGAAGCTGAGCTTCGACGAGTTCTGGACCTCCCTGAACAAGTAACACGCCACCGCACGCCCCCTCCCCGCCTGCCGGGGCGGGGGCGCGGTCACGCCGCCGGACCCCCGGTCCCGCCGTCGCCGGTCATGGACTCGACCTCGGTCAGCGCCTCCTCCAGCCAGTGGAGCCAGAACGTCTCCAGGGCGATCCCGCCGTGCAGGACGAGCCGGCGGAGCCGGTCCTCCACGGCGTCGCGGCCCGGCGGGAAGTCCTTCTCCTCGATGGCCTCGTACTGCGCCAACTGCCGCTGGTGCAGCTCCAGATGGCGCCGCAGCTCCGGTCCGAGCCCCTGCGGGCCCACGACGCCCGCCGCGCGGATCCGCAGCAGCAGCGGATCGCGCATCGGCTTGGGGTCCTGGCTCTCGCCGACCCACCGCGCGAGCTCGGCGCCGCCCGCCGGCAGCACCTCGTACTCCTTCTTCTGCCCCCGCAGCGGCACCTCGCTCGGCAGCTCCCGGATCAGCCCCGCCTCCTCCAGCCGGCCCAGCTCCCGGTAGATCTGCTGGTGCGTCGCCGACCAGAAATACCCGATCGACTTGTCGAACCGCCGCGTCAGCTCCAGCCCCGACGAGGGCTTCTCGAGCAGGGCGGTGAGGATGGCGTGCGGGAGGGACATGCGGCCATCCTAGATACGCCGGTCGGGCGGCCGGCTGCCTGCCGGCAGTCGGCCGGTGCCCGCGGGACCCGGAAGACCCGCTGACCCCGTCCCGTCCGGCTGCGCCCGGGTGGCGGCGCCTCTGCGGCCCGGCAAGGCTGGGGGAGTGGCTGCCGAACCCGACTACTCGAACCTTTCCGCCCTCTTCGTCAACTGCACGCTCAAACGCTCGCCCGAGGTCAGCAACACCGAAGGCCTGATCGACAAGAGCCGGGCCGTCATGGAGTCGGCCGGGGCGCGCACCTCGCTCGTCCGCGCCGTCGACCACGACATCGCGACCGGCGTGTGGCCGGACATGACCGAACACGGCTGGGAGACCGACCAGTGGCCGGTGCTCTACAGCCAGGTCATGGACGCCGACATCCTCGTGCTCTGCGGCCCGATCTGGCTCGGCGACAACAGCTCCGTGATGAAGCAGGTCATCGAGCGGCTCTACGCCTGCTCCTCGCTCCTGAACGAGCACGGTCAGTACGCCTATTACGGCCGGGTCGGCGGCGCGCTCGTCACCGGTAACGAGGACGGCGTCAAGCACTGCGCCATGAACATCCTCTACAGCCTCCAGCACCTCGGCTACGCGATCCCGCCGCAGGCCGACGCGGGCTGGATCGGCGAGGCCGGTCCCGGGCCGTCCTACCTCGACGCGGGTTCGGGCGGCCCCGAGAACGACTTCACCAACCGCAACACCACCTTCATGAGCTGGAACCTGATGCACCTCGCGGCCCTCCTCAAGGGCGCGGGAGGCATCCCGGCGCACGGCAACCAGCGCTCCCTGTGGGACGCCGGCTGCCGCTTCGACTTCCCGAACCCCGAGCACCGCTAGGTTCAGCGGGCGATGTCCACGACGAACCGTTCCGGGGAGTGCAGGGGGAAGGCGCGGTAGTAGGGCAGGGTGTCGAAGGCGGCGCCGAAGGTCACGTACCCCTCGAAGTCGCCGGTCAGCGCAATGCCCTTGAGCTTCGGCAGACCGATCCGCTGCAGCACGGGCCCGTGGTAGACGTTGCCGCCCGAGTCGTCGTGGGCGGCGGCGGGGGTGAGGCGGATCTCCAGGAAGTACCTGCCGGGCAGCGGCACGGGCGTGCCGGACCCGTCGTGGAGCAGCCGCCGGACGGGGGTGACGGTCGCCGTGGGGACGTACCCCTGGATGTCGATGACGATCCGGTCGTAGGCCGGGTGCCCGCCCCAGCGGGCGTCGACCACGAGCGGGGTCCCGGACTGCGTCCGGGCGGTGGTGGTGGCGGTGGTGGTGGCCGTGGCGGCGGGAGCGGCGAGCGGGAGCCCCACGGTCAGCAGGGCGCCGGAGGCCAGGGCCACAATCCGGCGGAGATGTGTGTGGATCATGACGTCCCCTCGATTCACGGGAGACGGGGACTGGTACACCACAGGGGACGCCGGAAGCGGAACTCTTGGTTCCACTCCCGGCGTCCCCTGTGGCCGGAGCTACCGGATCAGCACTCGATGACGTTCACCGCGAGGCCGCCGCGGGCCGTCTCCTTGTACTTGATCTTCATGTCCGCGCCGGTCTCCTTCATGGTCTTGATGACCTTGTCGAGGGAGACCTTGTGGCTGCCGTCGCCGCGCATCGCCATCTTCGCCGCGGTGACGGCCTTGACCGCCGCCATGCCGTTGCGCTCGATGCACGGGATCTGCACCAGGCCGCCGACCGGGTCGCAGGTCAGGCCCAGGTTGTGCTCCATGCCGATCTCGGCCGCGTTCTCCACCTGCTCCGGGGTGCCGCCCAGCACTTCGGCGAGGGCGCCCGCCGCCATCGAGCAGGCCGAGCCCACCTCGCCCTGGCAGCCGACCTCGGCGCCGGAGATGGAGGCGTTCTCCTTGAAGAGCATGCCGATCGCGCCGGCCGCGAGGAGGAAGCGGACCACGCCGTCCTCGTCCGCACCCGGCACGAAGTTCATGTAGTAGTGCAGGACCGCAGGCAGGACCCCGGCCGCGCCGTTGGTGGGCGCGGTGACGACCCGGCCGCCCGCCGCGTTCTCCTCGTTGACCGCCATCGCGTAGATCGTCGTCCACTCGCTGCGGTGCATCATCGGGTCGCCCTCGGTGCGCAGCTGGCGCGCCGTGGAGGCGGCCCGGCGCTTGACCCGGAGGCCGCCCGGCAGGATGCCCTCGCGGGACATGCCGCGCGCGACGCAGGCCTGCATGACGCGCCAGATCTCCAGGAGGCCCTCGCGGATCTCCTCCTCCGTGCGCCAGGCCTTCTCGTTCTCCAGCATCAGCGAGGAGATCGACAGGCCGGTCTCGTTCGCGAGGCGCAGCATCTCGTCGCCGGAGCGGAAGGGGTACTTCAGCACCGTGTCGTCGAGCTTGATCCGGTCCTCGCCGACCGCGTCCTCGTCCACGACGAAACCGCCGCCGACCGAGTAGTACGTCTTCTCCAGCAGGGGTGCGCCGGCCGCGTCGTACGCGAAGAGGGTCATGCCGTTCGCGTGGTACGGCAGGGAGCGGCGGCGGTGCAGGATCAGCTGGTTCGGCTCGTCGAAGTCGATCTCGTGGCCGGCGCCTATCTCCGTGCCCAGCAGCCGCAGCCGGCCGGTCCTGCGGATGCGCTCGACCTCGTCGTCCGCCGTCTCCACGTTCACCGTGCGCGGCGAGTGGCCCTCCAGGCCCAGCAGCACCGCCTTGGGGGTGCCGTGGCCGTGGCCGGTCGCGCCGAGGGAGCCGAACAGCTCGGCCCGCACCGACGCCGTCTGGGCGAGTACGCCGTCCTTCTTCAGCCGCGTCACGAACATGCGCGCCGCGCGCATCGGACCGACCGTGTGGGAGGAGGAGGGGCCGATACCGATGGAGAAGAGGTCGAAGACGGAGATGGCCACTGGCGGACTCCCTTGTCTGCTCGTGGGGTGGGAGGGGGGCAGGAGAGGTGTATTGCGGATTTTGTCCGGCAGGCGAGCTTATCGCGGTGAGGTGAACGGCTCGTCCGCCGGACGAGGTGGTGTGCGTTACGCGGACGGGTCAGGCGGGTGTCAGCTCACGCTCCGGAGCGGGTACGTCGCCGGGTGCGGACGTGCCGGCGTCGAGGACCGGGTCGGGGCCCGGCAGGCCCGCGTGGTGGGCCTTCACGCCCGCCCGCACGGCCCGGTGGTACGTACCGAGGGCCAGGGCCGCCACCAGGGCGATGTCCACGCCGCCCGGGGCGGACAGCAGGGTCGGGGCGGTGACGATTCCGGTGTTCGGCCACGTCGACCAGTACGGGGCGCAGGCCGCGAAGACGAAGGCCGGCGGGCACAGGATGCTCGCCGCCGGAAGACGGAAGGGGCGGGGCGGGCCGGGCTTCGTACGGCGCAGGACGCCCACCGCGACCGGACCGATCAAGTACGAGATCACCATGGCGGCCGGGATGACCGGAGCCAGGGTCTTCCGGCTGTGGCCGACGGGGCCGTGCGAGAGGGACCCGTAGCGGGCCATGCCGCCGGGGATCGGGTGGGCCGCGCCCACCTCGGCGTAGGACATGGCGATCACGCCGATGAAGACCGCACCGATGACCCAGGCCACGAGCGCCGCGGGACCGGCGACCTGAGCGGCCGTACCGGCACCGAAGAGCCGGCCGGATCCGAAGATCGAACCTGTGCCGATCATGACCAGTGCGAAGAGACCGAGTCCCTTCTTGTCGGCTGCGCTCATGTCCATGAGGTGCCTCTTCCGTCCTGCCAGGGGATGCCGTACTGCTCTTATCCGGACCCTATTTGCCGTTTTTGGTGGATTCAGTGGCAATCGGCCGCATCCGCCTGGAGCTTTGGTCATGAGAAGGGCCCGGCCCTGTGGAAACCAAGGCCGGGCCCTCCCAGGGCGCTGCCTAGAGCGACGGGTACAGCGGGAACTTCGCGGCGAGCGCGGAGACGCGCGCCTTCAGGCCCTCGCTGTCGTAGACCGGCTTCAACGCGGCCGCGATGATCTCGGCGACCTCGGTGAAGTCCTCGGCGCCGAAACCGCGCGTGGCCAGGGCCGGCGTACCGATCCGCAGACCCGAGGTGACCATCGGGGGCCGGGGGTCGTTCGGGATGGCGTTGCGGTTGACCGTGATGCCGATCTCGTGGAGCCGGTCCTCGGCCTGCTGGCCGTCCAGCTCGGAGTTGCGCAGGTCGACCAGGACCAGGTGCACGTCGGTGCCGCCGGAGAGGACGGACACGCCCACCTCGGTGACGTCCGGCTGGACCAGGC
This sequence comes from Streptomyces sp. NPDC053432, assembly GCF_055585365.1. Classification (NCBI taxonomy): domain Bacteria; kingdom Bacillati; phylum Actinomycetota; class Actinomycetes; order Kitasatosporales; family Streptomycetaceae; genus Streptomyces; species Streptomyces sp. NPDC053432. The sequence goes on along the minus strand of NZ_JBVJKF010000005.1, from coordinate 267,167 downwards.
GCTCGGCGATGATCTTCGCGCCCTCCAGGGTGCGCTCCTGGCGCTCCTTGAACTCGGGCGAGGCCGCGACCTTGAAGGAGACGGCCTTGGCCGCGATCACGTGCTCCAGCGGACCGCCCTGCTGGCCCGGGAAGACGGCGGAGTTGATCTTCTTGGCCAGCTCCTGCGTCGACAGGATGACACCGCCGCGCGGACCGCCGAGGGTCTTGTGCGTGGTGGTGGTGACGACGTGGGCGTGGGGCACCGGGTTCGGGTGCAGACCCGCGGCGACCAGGCCCGCGAAGTGCGCCATGTCGACCATCAGGTACGCGCCGACCTCGTCCGCGATGCGGCGGAAGGCGGCGAAGTCCAGCTGGCGCGGGTAGGCGGACCAGCCCGCGACGATCAGCTGCGGCTTGGACTCCTTGGCGAGGCGCTCGACCTCGGCCATGTCGACCTGGCCGGTCTCGTCGACGTGGTACGGAACCACGTTGTAGAGCTTGCCGGAGAAGTTGATCTTCATGCCGTGGGTCAGGTGACCGCCGTGGGCCAGGTTCAGGCCCATGATCGTGTCGCCCGGCTTCAGGAGCGCGAACATCGCGGCGGCGTTGGCCTGCGCACCGGAGTGCGGCTGGACGTTCGCGGCCTCGGCACCGAAGAGCGCCTTGATCCGGTCGATCGCGATCTGCTCGACGACGTCGACGTGCTCGCAGCCGCCGTAGTAGCGGCGGCCGGGGTAGCCCTCGGCGTACTTGTTGGTGAGGACGGAGCCCTGGGCCTCCATGACGGCGACCGGAGCGAAGTTCTCCGACGCGATCATTTCCAGGGTCGACTGCTGGCGCAGGAGCTCGGCGTCGACGGCTGCGGCGACGTCGGGGTCGAGTTCGTGAAGAGGGGTGTTCAGTACGGACATCAGGATCCCCTGGGGTCAGTTACCGGCGGTGAGGGAGGCGTACTCCTCGGCGGAGAGCACGTCCTTGGGCTCCTCCGAGATGCGCACCTTGAACAGCCAGCCGCCCTCGAAGGGGGCGGAGTTCACCAGCGACGGGTCGTCGACGACGTCCTGGTTGGCCTCGACGACCTCGCCGGAGACGGGGGAGTACAGGTCGCTGACCGACTTCGTCGACTCGAGCTCGCCACAGGTCTCGCCCTCGGTGACGGTGTCGCCGACCTCGGGGAGCTGGGCGTAGACGACGTCACCGAGCGCGTTGGCGGCGAACTCGGTGATGCCGACCGTCGCGACGCCGTCAACGACGTCCGACAGCCACTCGTGCTCCTTGGTGTAACGCAGCTGCTGGGGGGTGCTCATGACCTGATTCTCCTGGATGCGCGGGGGTGGGAACGAACGGTGGTCTGGGGTACTGCGACATCGCCGCACGGGGCACCCGGGCGGCAGGCCGGACTACAAGGACTACTTCTGCCGCTTGTAGAACGGCAGAGCGACGACCTCGTACGGCTCATGCGTACCGCGAATGTCGACGCCGACGCCGGAGGTGCCGGGCGCGGCGTGTGCCGCGTCGACGTACGCCATGGCGATCGGCTTGCCCAGGGTCGGGGACGGGGCGCCGGAGGTGACCTCGCCGATCACCTGGCCGTCGGCGACGACGGGGAAGCCGGCGCGCGGGACGCGGCGGCCCTCGGCGACCAGGCCGACCAGCTTGCGCGGCGGGTTCGTGGCGGCGCGCTCGGCGGCGGCCTCCAGGGCGGCGCGGCCGACGAAGTCGACCTCCTTCTCGAACTTCACGACCCGGCCCAGACCCGCGTCGAACGGGGTCAGCGAGGTGGTCAGCTCGTGCCCGTACAGCGGCATGCCCGCCTCCAGGCGCAGGGTGTCGCGGCAGGACAGGCCGGCCGGGACCAGGCCGACGCCCTCGCCGGCCTTGGTCAGCGCCTGCCACAGCTCCACGGCGTGCTCGGGGGAGACGAACAGCTCGAAGCCGTCCTCGCCCGTGTAGCCCGTACGCGCGATCAGCGCGGGCACACCGGCCACGGTGCCCGGCAGGCCGGCGTAGTACTTCAGCCCGTCCAGGTCGGCGTCGGTGAGGGAGGCGAGGATGCCGGGGGACTCCGGGCCCTGCACCGCGATCAGCGCGTAGGCGTCGCGGTCGTCGCGGACCTCGGTGTCGAAGCCGGCGGCGCGCTCGGTGAGCGCGTCCAGCACCACCTGGGCGTTGGAGGCGTTCGCGACGACCATGTACTCGGTCTCGCCGAGGCGGTAGACGATCAGGTCGTCGACGATGCCGCCGTCTTCCTGGCAGATGTGCGTGTAACGGGCGCGGCCGACGCCGACGGTGGAGATGTTGCCGACCAGCGCGTAGTCCAGGGCCTTGACGGCCTCCGGCCCGGTCAGGGTGATCTCGCCCATGTGGGAGAGGTCGAAGAGACCGGCCTTGGTGCGGACGGCGTTGTGCTCGTCGCGCTCGCTGGCGTACCGCAGGGGCATGTCCCAGCCCGCGAAGTCGGTCATGGTCGCACCGAGGGAACGGTGCAGCGCATCGAGGGCGGTCAGGCGGGGGGCAGTGCTCATGGGTGTGGCTCCCGGGTCCCAGGGCATGACATGACGAGGAGGTGTCCTCCCCATCTGTCATCGGAACCTGAGAGGTTCGCCGAGAGTGCCTGACGGGTCAGGATCTCCGGCTTGCACCTTGGGTGGAGCTGACGGACAGCTCGCTTTTCAGATCTGCCTCATCCACGCGGTACGGGGCCTGAGAGATTCAAGGGAGGTTCTTGCTCCTTCGGCGCCCGGGCACCGCCTCGCGGCGTGCCGGGACTCTCCCGCGCGGATTCAAGCGGCCGGTATGCAGTTGGTGATGCGGGGGTGATGCGGTTTGGTCCAGATGGCGCACATCATTGCACGCCGTGGTGGTGATCGGGCGGGCGGGCCCGAAAGATCGTGCGGTTGTCCAGGGGGTGGACGGGACGGGGACCGGAACCCCGCGCGGGACCCGGACCGGAACCGAAGCCGCCGGATTACCGTCTTTTTACACTCAGTGGGCAAGGGTCCCGGTGACCCGATTCGGGGGAGGCGAACACTGTGCGCAGATTCGTAGGCGTGGCGGCGGCCACGGGGGCCGTGGGCGCGGTCCCGGCGCAGCGGACCGGTGCGGCGGTCCATGCGTACGGCCACGGGGCCGGGTCCGTACGGGACCTGCGCGGACCGGGGGTGCGGGGGCCGCAGCGGCTGCGCTTCACCACGGGCGACATCGTGGTCGTGTCCGGCCTGCCGGGCGGCGGCAAGAGCACGCTGATCAAGCGGGCGGCGGCCGAGGGCGGCGCGGAGGGATGCGCCGTCGACTCCCAGGACACCCGCGAGCGCTGGGAGCGCCGGATGCCGGGGGCGCTGCCGTACGCGGTGTACCGGCCGCTGGTGCGGGCCGCGCACTACTGGGGGCTGTGGCGGCACCTGCGCTCCGGGCGCTCCGTCGTCGTCCACGACTGCGGTACCCAGAGCTGGGTGCGGGCGCTGCTCGCGGCGTCGGCGCGACGGCGGGGGCGCGCGCTGCACCTGCTCCTGCTGGACACCAGCCCCGAGGAGGCGCTGGCCGGGCAGGCCGCGCGGGGGCGGGCGGTGTCGGCGTACGCCTTCGCCCGTCACCGGGGCGCGGTGGGGCGCCTCCTACGCGACGCGGAAGCGGGCCGCCCGCCGGCGGGGTGCGCCTCGGCCACCCTCCTGGACCGCCGATCCGCCGCCGCGGTGACCCGCATCGTGTTCCACCCGTAGCCGCGGGGTGCGGCGCCGCCGCGGGGGCTCCGCCCCGAACCAGCCCCTCCGGCGATCGAGGAGCGGGGTACGCGGGGCGGAGCCCCGGGAGCGGCGCGGCGCGTTCCGTACAACCGAACCCCGGCGGAGGCCTGTCGGCGGGGGCCGGTACCCTGCGGGGCGACAACTCGCGGGATCACGGAGGCACGTACATGCACAGCGGCGGCGGCTGGCCGGGCAATGAGCTGGAGCAGGTGCTCGGGGCGGCACTCGGGCAGCCGGACGCCGGCGGCCGGATCCTGGAGGTGCTCGGGCGGAGCCTGCTGTGGGTGCCCCTGCCCGCCGGCGCCGGCGCCGAGCAGGGCGGCGCCGAGGGCCTGACCCTCCCCACCATGGACATCGGCGGAGCCGCGTACGTCCCGGTCTACAGCTCCGAGGCCCAGTTCCTCGCCTGCGTCGGCCCCGGCATGGACTTCACCGTGGCGCCCGCCGTCGAATTCGCCCGCGGCCTGCCCCCGCAGCTCGGCATCGCGCTCAACCCCGAGGGCGCCGTCGGCGTCCCCCTCCCCCCGCCCGCCGTCGCGGAGCTCTGCCGCAGCGGCCGGACCGCCCTCGACGGCCCCGCCGCCGGCGGCCGCGTCCGGCTCTACGAGCCCGACTGGCAGGAGGACCCGGTGGACTTCCTGGCCGCCGCCGCGGAGGAGTTCCGGGCGGCCGGGGTGGTCTCCGCCGCCTACCGCTGCCTCGCGAGCGTCGAGGGCGGCGAACCGCAACTGTTCATCGGCGTCCGACTGGTGGGATGGGAGCCCGGGACCCGGAACGCGCCGATGGACGCCCTCGGCCGGGCCCTGACCCGGGTACCGCCGCCCTGGCCCGTGCAGTTGATCCTGCTGGACGCCGCCGAGGACCCGGTCACGGACTGGATTCGTGAGCGCGTACGCCCCTTCTACCTCCCGTAGGGCGGCTTAAGCTGTTCTCGCGTTGACGTCGGGCGGAAGAAGAGACGAAGAGGGGTACCGGGTGAGTGCGTCAGGCACGGCCGCGGCCGGGCAGGTCGAGCACATGCTGCGCCAGGTGACTCCCGGGCGCTACGAAAGCTATGAGTCGCTCCTGCGCGCCCTCGCCGAGGGCCGGCTGTGGATGCTGCTGTGGCAGGGGCAGCCGGGCTCACCGGACGCCCAGTACGGCGGCATGGAGGTCGAGGGCCTCGGTTACGCGCCCTGCGTGACCTCCCCGCAGGAGCTGGCCGCCAGCGGCTGGGGCCGGGGCTACGAGGTCGTCACCGGCCGGGACATCGCCCGCGCGCTCTATCCCGACCGCTGGGGCCTGTGGCTCAATCCGCACGCCCAGGGCGGCGGCGTCGGCATCCCGTGGGCGGACCTGCGCCGCATCGCCACGGGTCTGGACCGGATGCCGGCCGGCCCGCTGCGGCTGTCCGAGCCCGCCATCGAGCTCCCGCAGTTCTACGGGCTGCTGACCCAGCACGCGCACCGGACGCCCGCCGTCCGCTCGCTGCGCCGGGCCTGGGTGCAGCCCGCGCTCGGGTCCCCGTACCTCGCGGTGGGGCTCGACCTGTACGACGCCTCCGCGCCCGCGCTGGAGTCCGTACGGGAGATGATGCGCCAGTCGGTCGGCGTCGTCCCGGAGGGCGTACCCGTGTGCACGGTGGCGCTCGCGGACGAGCACGATCCCGTGGCGATGTGGCTGCGGGCGCAGACCCGCCCGTTCTACGACCGCGAGGGGCAGGCACCCGCCTACTGACGGGTGCGCACCCGGCTTCCGTACATCCGCATATTGAGACATCCGTCTCGAAGGCCGCATCGATCCCATCGGTGCGGCCTTCGCCATATCCGCCGAATCAGCCCAAGATCCGTGCCCGACATGGCAGTTGGGCGGGATGTCCGTTCTGTGACGAAGGGGCGGTGTTTCACCGCTCAACAGACCTTGTCGTTCGGATAACGGAAGGTGTAGGCGCAGATCACGGTTGCGCATCACATCCCCGGCGGGTCTGGCGGCCGGTTGAGACGCCGTTGAAGACTCCCCCCACCGAAGGCAGGTCAGTCCCGCAACCACCAGCTCTTCACGTGCATTTCAGGCGCATTTCGCGCCAATCGCACCATCAGCGACGCCGAGTAGAACCAAGCCGCCACAGCGGCGGGCATGGGCCGGCCACAGTCGGCCGAGAGGGGTCCCCACCACGATGACGGCACCACTGCACGACACCAGCGCGGCCGAGCCCGCAGCCGTGGCCGCCCCGGAACCACCGCAGAAGGCGATCGAGGGGCGCTCGCCGTGGCGCATCGCCTGGCTGCGCCTCAAGCGCGACAAGGTCGCCCTTGCAGGCGGTGTCATCGTGCTCCTGCTGATCCTCGTCGCGATCTTCGCGCCGCTGATCGTCAAGGCCTTCGGCCACCCGCCGGAGGAGCTGCACGAGGACCTGCTGGACCCGCTGCTCGGCCTGCCGGCCGGCGACTGGGGCGGCATGAGCGGCGACTTCCTGCTGGGCATCGAGCCGGTCAACGGCCGTGACGTCTTCAGCCGGATCGTCTACGGCGCCCGGATCTCGCTGCTGGTGGCCTTCCTGTCCGCCTTCGTGGCGGTCTCGCTGGGCACCGTCTTCGGCATCATCGCCGGATACTTCGGCGGCTGGGTCGACGCGGCCATCAGCCGGGTCATGGACCTGCTGCTGGCCTTCCCGCAGCTGCTCTTCATCATCGCGCTGATCTCGGTGGTCCCCAGCAAGCTGTGGGGCTTCGAGGGATCGGGCCTGCGCATCGCGGTGCTGGTGCTGGTCATCGGCTTCTTCGGCTGGCCGTACATCGGCCGCATCGTCCGCGGGCAGACCCTGTCGCTGCGCGAACGCGAGTACGTCGAAGCGGCCCGGAGCCTCGGCGCCGGCCGCGGGTACATCCTCTTCCGCGAACTGCTTCCGAACCTGGTGGCGCCCATCACCGTCTACTCGACGCTGATGATCCCCACCAACGTGCTGACCGAGGCCGCCCTGAGCTTCCTCGGAGTCGGCGTCAAGCCGCCCACGCCGTCCTGGGGAGAGACCCTCTCCACGGCAGTGCGGACCTACGAGGACGATCCGCTCTTCATGATCTTCCCCGGCGTAGCGATCTTCATCACCGTGCTGGCCTTCAACCTCTTCGGCGACGGCGTCCGTGACGCCCTCGACCCGAAGGGCTCCCGCTAGCCGCCGCAGGGCGCACACCAGATCCCGGCTTCGAGTTTCGAGCCGTAAGTAACCAGTACACCGGAACTACAACGGAGGGTTGCGAGCATCGTGACTACCCATCGCACGTCGAAGCGCAGGCTTGCCGCTGGCACGGCCGTCGTGCTCGCGGCCATGCTCACCGCCACCGCCTGTGGCGGCAACGACAAGAAGGACGACAAGCCGGCCTCCGCCGGTGGCTTCAACGCCGGCATAGGCAAGGTCGCCAACGCGTCGGACAAGAAGGGTGGCGAGCTCAAGTTCGTCGGCACCCAGGAAGCCGACTCGTGGGACCCGCAGCGCGGTTACTACGGCTTCATGTGGGACTTCGCCCGCTACTACACGCGTCAGCTGGTCAGCTACAAGGCGGCCCCGGGTGAGCAGAGCACCGAGCTGGTGCCCGACCTCGCCACCGCGAAGGCCGAGATCAGCGACGGCGGCAAGACCTACAAGTACACCCTCAAGGACAACGTGACCTGGGAGGACGGCACCCCCGTCACCGCCCAGGACGTCAAGTACGGCATCGAGCGCACCTGGGCCCAGGACGTCATCTCCGGCGGCCCGGTCTACCTGATGCAGGTCCTCGACCCGAAGACCGAGTACCCCGGTCCGTACAAGGACACCGCCCCGGACAAGCTCGGCCTCAAGGCGATCGAGACCCCGGACGCGAAGACCATCATCTTCAAGCTCCCGGCGCCCAACGGTGACTTCGAGCAGATGCTGGCCATGCCGGCGGCGAGCCCGGTCAAGCAGGAGAAGGACACGGCGGCCAAGTACGGCCTGAAGCCCTTCTCCAACGGCCCGTACAAGATCGACTCGTACGAGCCCAACAAGAGCATGAAGCTCTCGCGCAACGACAAGTGGAAGCCCGAGTCGGACACCATCCGCAAGGCGCTCCCGGACTCCATCTCGGTCACGTTCATGGCGAACGCGGACGACATGGACAAGCGCCTGATGAACGGCGAGTTCGACCTGGACATCAACGCGACCGGCATCGGCCAGGCGGCCCGCGCCACCGCGCTGAAGGACCACAAGGACAACCTGGACAACGGCCAGACCGGCTTCATCCGGTACGCCGTCATGCCGACCACTGTCGCGCCGTTCGACAACGTCGAGTGCCGCAAGGCCGTCATCTACGCGGCCGACCACAAGTCCCTGCAGACCGCCCGCGGCGGCCCGCAGGCCGGTGGCGACATCGCCCCGAACATGCTCCCGGCCGGCATCAAGGGTTCCGACCCGTCGTACGACCCGTACGGTGTGCTGAAGAACGACGGCAAGCCGGACGTGGAGAAGGCCAAGGCCGCGCTGAAGGCCTGTGGCAAGGAGTCCGGCTTCAAGACCACGATCGCGGTCCGCAACAACAAGCCGGTCGAGGTCGCCACCGCCGTCTCGCTGCAGAACGCCCTGAAGCAGGTCGGCATCGAGGCCGACGTCGACCAGTTCGACGGCGCCCAGACCTCCGGCATCATCGGTTCGCCGAAGGTCGTCAAGGAGAAGAACTACGGCATCATCATCATGGGCTGGGGCGCCGACTTCCCGACCGGTCAGGGCTTCTCGCAGCCGCTGGTCGACGGCCGCTTCATCCTGCAGAGCGGTAACAACAACTTCTCCGAGCTGAACGACCCGGCGATCAACGCCCTGTTCGACCAGGCGATCGCGGAGACCGACCCGGCCAAGGCCGGCGAGATCTACAAGCAGATGAACCAGAAGGTCTCCGAGGCCGCGGTCTACCTTCCCTTCGTCTACGACAAGACGATCACCTGGCGCTCCAGCCGTCTGACGAACGCCTACACCTCCGACGCCTACAACGGCCGCTACGACTACGCGTCCCTCGGCGTCACCAAGTAACACCCGTCAGACCAGGCTCAGTTCCAGTTTCCAGTGTTCCAGTGCCACACCCGCTAGGCACGAAGGGCAGGTGATGGCCGCGGTTACGGCCTGGGGGCGCTCTCCAGAAGGGGGCGCCCCCGGGCCGCAGCCAGGCCGAGCGCAGTGCTTGCATATCTCACCCGACGGATCTTCGCCGTCATCGTCATGCTGTTGGTCATCACGCTGGTGACCTTCGGAATCTTCTTCCTCTTCCCGAAGCTGATCGGGACCGATCCGGCTCTGTACTTCGTCGGGAAGCAGTCCGACCCCGCCGCGATCGAGGGCATCCGGCAGAAGATGGGTCTCAACGACCCGATCCTCGTCCAGTTCGGCAAGTTCGTCGTCGGGCTGGTGGCGGGTCGTACGTACGCCAACGGCTCCGACGTCACGCAATGCGCCGCGCCCTGCTTCGGCTACTCCTTCAAGACCGAGCAGGAGGTCTGGCCGCTGCTGCTGGACTGGCTCCCGGTCACCCTCTCGCTCGCCGCCGGCGCCGTCGTCATCTGGGTCATCGGCGGTGTCGCCACCGGCGTCGTCTCCGCCCTCAAGCGCGGTACGGTCCTGGACCGTTCGGCGATGGGCGTCGCCCTCGCCGGCGTCTCCCTCCCCATCTACTTCACGGGCATGCTGTTCATCGCCCTCTTCTCCGACCAGCTCGGCTGGTTCGGCAGGCCCGAGGCGACCTTCGCCGAGGATCCCGGCAAGTGGTTCAACGGCATGATCCTGCCGTGGGTCTCGCTCGCCTTCCTCTACGCGGCGATGTACGCGCGGCTCACCCGCGCGACCATGCTCGAAGTCCTCAACGAGGACTACATCCGCACGGCCCGCGCCAAGGGCCTGACGGAACCGGTCGTCATCGGCAAGCACGCCATGCGTTCCACGATGACCCCGATCCTGACCGTCCTCGGCCTGGACCTCGGCGCCCTGATGGGCGGCGCGGTGCTCACCGAGTCCACGTTCTCGCTGCACGGCCTCGGCTACAGCGCCGTCCGCGCCATCAGCGACCACGACCTGCCGGTCATCCTCGGCATCACCCTGATCTCCGCCTTCTTCGTCGTCGCGGCGAACCTCATCGTTGACCTCATGTACGCGGTGATCGACCCCCGAGTGAGGCTGTCATGACCGAACTGACCAAGACCGGAGCTCTGAACGAGCCCGTCGGCGGCCCGGGGGAGCCCTCCGGCTCATTCCTGGAGGTCCGCGACCTCAAGGTGCACTTCCCGACCGAGGACGGCCTGGTCAAGTCGGTCGACGGACTCTCCTTCACGCTGGAGAAGGGCAAGACCCTCGGCATCGTGGGCGAGTCCGGCTCCGGCAAGTCCGTCACCTCGCTGGGCATCATGGGCCTGCACCGCGTGGGTCAGTACGGCCGCCAGCGGGCGCAGATCTCCGGCGAGATCTGGCTCAACGGCAAGGAACTGCTCTCCGCCGACGAGGACGAGGTGCGCAGGCTGCGCGGCCGGGAGATCGCGATGATCTTCCAGGACCCGCTGTCCGCGATGCACCCGTACTTCACCATCGGAAAGCAGATCGCCGAGGCCTACCGGGTCCACAACAAGGTCGACAAGAAGGTCGCCCGCACGCGTGCGGTCGAGCTCCTGGACCGCGTGGGCATCCCCGAGCCGCACAAGCGGGTCGACAGCTACCCGCACGAGTTCTCCGGCGGCATGCGCCAGCGCGCGATGATCGCGATGGCGCTGGTCAACAACCCCGAACTGCTCATCGCGGACGAGCCGACGACCGCCCTGGACGTCACCGTCCAGGCCCAGATCCTCGACCTCATCCGGGACCTGCAGAAGGAGTTCGGCTCCGCGGTCATCATGATCACGCACGACCTCGGCGTGGTCGCCGAGATGGCCGACGAACTCCTCGTGATGTACGGCGGCCGGTGCGTCGAGCGGGGCAGCGCCGAGAAGGTGTTCTACGAACCCCGCCACCCCTACACCTGGGGCCTGCTGGGCTCGATGCCGCGCATCGACCGCGAGCAGACCGAGCGCCTCATCCCGGTCAAGGGCTCGCCGCCCAGCCTGATCAACATCCCGAGCGGCTGTGCCTTCAACCCGCGCTGCCCGTACGCCGACGTACCCAAGGGCAACGTGACCCGCACGGTCCGGCCGGAGCTGGTCGAGGAGGACGGCAGCCGCCACTGGTCCGCCTGCCACATGTCGGCGGAGGAGCGGACCCGGATCTGGACCGAAGAGATTGCGCCGAAGCTGTGACCGACACGCCTGACAAGAACGAGGCCACCGCGTCCATCCCGGCGCAGGCCACCGACTCTCCCGACGTCGCAGCCGCCCCCGAGGTGCTGCTGAAGGTCACCGGCCTGACGAAGCACTTCCCGATCACCAAGGGGCTGCTGCGCCGGCAGGCCGGCGCGGTCAAGGCCGTCGACGGGATCGACTTCGACGTCCGCCGCGGCGAGACCCTCGGCGTCGTCGGCGAGTCCGGCTGCGGCAAGTCCACCATGGGCCGCCTGATCACGCGGCTGCTCGAACCGACCGGAGGAACGGTCGAGTTCGAGGGGAAGGACATCACGCACCTGGGTGTGGCGGGCATGCGCCCGATGCGCCGCGACGTGCAGATGATCTTCCAGGACCCGTACGGCTCGCTGAACCCGCGCCACACGGTCGGCACCATCGTCAGCGCGCCGTTCAAGCTCCAGAAGGTCACCCCGGAGGGCGGCCTGAAGGCGGAGGTCCAGCGGCTGCTGTCCCTGGTGGGCCTCAACCCGGAGCACTACAACCGCTACCCGCACGAGTTCTCCGGCGGCCAGCGCCAGCGCATCGGCATCGCCCGGGCGCTCGCGCTCAAGCCGAAGCTGGTGGTGGCGGACGAGCCCGTCTCGGCACTGGACGTCTCCATCCAGGCCCAGGTGGTCAACCTGCTGGACGACCTCCAGGAGGAGCTCGGCCTCACGTACGTGATCATCGCGCACGACCTGTCGGTCATCCGGCACGTGTCGGACCGCATCGCGGTGATGTACCTGGGCAAGATCGTCGAGCTGGCCGACAACAAGTCGCTGTACGACGCGCCGATGCACCCGTACACGACGGCCCTCATGTCGGCGGTGCCGGTTCCGGACCCGCGCCGGCGCGGTGCGAAGAGCGGCCGCATCCTGCTGAAGGGCGACGTGCCGTCGCCGATCTCCCCGCCGAGCGGGTGCCGCTTCCACACGCGGTGCTGGAAGGCGACGCAGATCTGCACGACGCAGGAGCCGCCGCTGCTGGCCCTGAAGACGGGCCACCAGGTGGCCTGCCACCACCCGGAGAACGCCCCCGACCAGGCTCCGGGCGACAAGCCCCTGCCGGGGGCGGCGGACGCGGTGGACACGATTTCGGAGTAGCGGCCGAAACCCGGCGGGGCCGGGCGACCCCCGACCCCGCCGGTTCCGCTGCGCGGAGCCCCTCCGATTCACCCCTCGGCGGCCGCAGCCACCCCCGCGGTCTGTGCCGCTGCGCGGCGCGCTTCGGCTGTCGCCGCGCCCCTCCTGCTGCGTGGTGAGCCGCAGCTCCGGCCGTTCCCGCCCGCTGCCCCGGGGGGAATCCAGCCCCTCCGGCGTTTGAGGAGCAGGCCCGGGCGGAGCCCGGCGGCGGGGCCGCACGCGCATCACGCCGGGGCGCCGCACGGCACGGGGCGCCCCCGGCGAGCCCCGGCCCCCCGTCGGGCGACAATGGCCCGGTGCCCCACGATCTCTTCCCGGCGGGGATCCAGCATGCCCTGGACCTCGCCGGCATCTTCGTCTTCGCCACCGCCGGCGCCCTGCTCGCGGTCCGCAAGAACTTCGACGTCTTCGGCATCGCCGTGCTCGCCCTGGTCACCGCCCTCGGCGGTGGCCTCTTCCGCGATCTCGTCATCGGCGCCGTCCCCCCGGCCGCCTTCGGTGAGCTCAGCTTCTTCATCACCCCGCTCGTCGCCGCCGGCATCGTCTACTTCCTGCACCCCGAGGTCCAGCGGATCAACCGGGCCATCAACGTCTTCGACGCGGCCGGCCTCGGCCTGTTCTGCGTGACCGGCACGACCAAGGCGTACGGCTTCGGCCTCGGTCTCACCGCGTCCGCCGCGCTCGGCGTCGCGACCGCCGTCGGCGGCGGCGTCCTGCGCGACGTGCTGGTCAACGAGGTGCCCTCGCTGCTGCGGGACCGCGAGATGTACGCCGTCCCCGCACTCGTCGGCGCCTCGATGGTCGCCCTCTGCATCCGTTTCGAGGCCCTCACCGCCGTGACCACCGGCCTGGCGATCGTCACCACGTTCGTCCTACGGCTCCTCGCGATGCGCTACCACTGGCGGGCCCCGCTGGCCTGGAACCGCCGCTCGGCCGTGGCCGAAGAGCCGTGACAGAACCGGCCTCCAGCCAAAGCTACCGCTTAGTAGCAAGCCGGTGTACCGTCGGTTTCATGTCACATGCAGCTGCCAAGGCAACCATCGGCGACAGTGAGTTCGACCGCGACACCACCGTCACCGCCCGCGCGGACGAGCCCGGGGTGTACGACGCGGAACTCTCCGCCGGCTGGACGATCATCACCGCCGTGAACGGCGGCTACCTGCTGGCCCTGGTCGGCCGAGCCCTCTCGGCGGCCCTGCCGCACCCGGACCCGTTCACGGTCTCCGCGCACTACCTGACCTCCTCGGTGCCCGGCCCCGCCGTGATCCGCACGCAGGTGGTCCGCGTCGGCCGCACCCTCTCCACCGGCCAGGCCTCGCTGTTCCAGTACGACGAGACGGGCGCCGAGGTCGAGCGCATCCGCGTCCTCGCCTCCTACGGCGACCTCGCCCAGCTCCCCGAGGACGTCCGCACCACCGCCACCGTGCCCGTGATGCCGGCGTACGAGGACTGCCTGGGCGCCGAGGCGGGCTCGGCCCCGATCCCGGGCAGCTCCGCGATCGTCGACCGGCTCCGGCTGCGCCTGGACCCGGCGACCGCGGGCTGGGCCGTCGGCGCGCCCTCGGGCAAGGGGGAGATGCGGGCCTGGTTCGAGCTGGCCGACGGCCGCGACGCCGATCCGCTGTCGATGCTCCTCGCGGTGGACGCACTGCCGCCGACCGTCTTCGACATGGGCCTGATCGGCTGGGCCCCGACGGTGGAGCTCACCACCCACATCCGCCGCCGCCCCGCCCCCGGCCCGCTCCGGGTCTCCATCGCGACCCGCAACCTGGCCGGCGGCTTCCTGGAGGAGGACGCCGAGGTCTGGGACTCCGAGGACCACCTGGTGGCCCAGTCCCGCCAACTGGCCCGCTCCCCCCGACAGGGCTGACCGAACCCAGCCCCGCCGGCGTTTGAGGCGCGGGGTCCGGGGCGGAGCCCCGGGAAACGGAGAAAGGGCGGGGCGGGGAGCGGCTCCGCGCAGCGGCCCCCGGCCCGCACGGCCCAGACCCGCACCGGCCGGCCCGGGAAGGCCAAGACCCCGCCGCGCGCAAGCGCCCCCGACGCGACTCGTAGAATCGGGGGATCATGGCCTACCTCGACCACGCCGCAACCACGCCGATGCTGCCGGAGGCCGCCGCGGCGATGACCGCGCAGTTCTCCGCGACGGGGAACGCGTCCTCCCTCCACGCCGCCGGCCGCCGGGCCCGCCGTACCGTCGAGGAGGCCCGCGAGGCCTTCGCCGAGGCGATCGGCGCGCGCCCGAGCGAGGTGGTCTTCACCGCCGGCGGCACCGAGGCCGACAACCTCGCCGTCAAGGGCCTCTACTGGGCCCGGCGCGACGCCGACCCTGCCCGCACCCGGGTCCTCGCCAGCCCCGTCGAGCACCACGCCGTCCTCGACGCCGTCCACTGGCTCGCCGAGCACGAGGGCGCGCAGGTCGAGTACCTGCCCGTGGACCGGCACGGCCGTGTGCACCCCGAGGTCTTCCGCGAAGCCGTCGAGCGGAACCCGCACGACGTGGCCCTGGCCACCGTCATGTGGGCCAACAACGAGATCGGCACCGTCATGCCGGTGCGCCGACTGGCCGACGTCGCGGGGGAGTACGGGATTCCGCTGCACTCCGACGCCGTCCAGGCCTTCGGGCAGCTCGACGTCCGGTTCGGCGACAGCGGCCTCGCCGCACTGACCGTCAGCGGCCACAAGATCGGCGGCCCCTACGGCATCGGCGCCCTGCTCCTGGGCCGCGACCAGACCCCCGTACCCGTCCTGCACGGCGGCGGCCAGGAGCGGCACGTGCGCTCCGGGACCCTCGACGTGCCGGCCATCGCCTCCTTCGCGGTGGCGGCCGTACTCGCCGCGGAGCGGCGCGAGCGCTTCGCCGCGGAGATCGGCGCCCTGCGCGACGAGCTCGTCGCCGCCGTCCTCGCGGCCGTGCCCGACGCCGTCCTCGGGGGCGACCCCGACGACCGGCTGCCGGCCAACGCCCATTTCAGCTTCCCCGGCTGCGAGGGCGACTCCCTGCTGCTGCTGCTCGACGCCCAGGGCATCGAGTGCTCCACCGGTTCGGCCTGCACGGCGGGTGTGGCCCAGCCCAGCCACGTCCTCCTGGCAGCCGGCACCGACCCCGAGCTCGCCCGGGGGACCCTGCGCTTCTCCCTGGGACACACCTCCACCAAGGAGGACGTGGCCGCCCTGGCCGCCGCCATCGGCCCGGCCGTGGAACGCGCCCGCACGGCGGGCCTCAGCTGAGCCCCGGACCCTACGACGCCAGGCGCGACCGCACGAGGGCGATGTACCTGTCCCAGTCCCAGTGGGGGCCGGGATCCGTGTGGTCGGCGCCCGGGACCTCGGAGTGCCCCAGGATGTGCTTGCGGTCCGCCGGTATGCCGTAGCGCCGGCATATGCCGGCGGCCAGGACGGTCGACGCCTCGTACATCGCGTCCGTGAAGTCCTCCGGCCGGTCCACGTAGCCCACGTGCTCGATGCCGACGCTCCGCTCGTTCATCGAGCGGCTGCCCGCGTGGAAGGCGACGTCGAGTTCCCGCACCATCTGCTCCACATGGCCGTCCCCGCGCACGATGTAGTGCGCCGACGCCTTGTGCCACGGGTTCCTGAAGGCGTCCACCGAGGACTCGAAGCCGCCCTGCGTGACGTGCACGACGATCCGGTCCACCCGGTAGTCGTCCGGCCGGTCCGCCATCCGCCAGTTCGCCGGCGAGGCCGCCGTCCAGCTCGCGCCCGCGTGGTCGAGCTCGCCCTCCTTGCGCGGCTTGGCCACCCCCGGCACCAGCCACCAGCCCCGGCGGATCTCGTCCCGTCCGGCGATCGCCGCCACCGTGAAGACCCCGAGCCCGCCGAAGAGCACCGCCCTGCGGGTCCGGCCCGGACCTTTCCCGCCCTTGTCCCCCTGCTCGGCCATGTGATCCACCCCCCACAGCCGATAACGCGCCGTGACCCCTTGCGGTTCCCCGTACCCTGGACGGTGCTATGACTGAGAACCTGCCGCGCACCGCCCGCCCCCTCCGCGTCCTGGCCGCCATGTCCGGCGGAGTGGACTCCGCCGTCGCCGCCGCCCGCGCGGTCGAAGCCGGGCACGACGTGACCGGCGTCCACCTGGCGCTCTCCGCGAACCCGCAGTCCTTCCGGACCGGCGCCCGCGGCTGCTGCACCATCGAGGACTCCCGCGACGCCCGCCGCGCGGCCGACGTCATCGGCATCCCCTTCTACTGCTGGGACCTCGCGGACCGCTTCCGCGAGGACGTGGTGGAGGACTTCATCTCCGAGTACGAGGCCGGGCGCACCCCCAACCCCTGCCTGCGCTGCAACGAGAAGATCAAGTTCGCGGCGCTGCTCGACAAGGCCCTCGCCCTCGGCTTCGACGCCGTCTGCACCGGCCACTACGCGACCATCGTGGAGAACGAGGACGGCACGCGCGAGATGCACCGCGCCTCCGACATGGCCAAGGACCAGTCGTACGTCCTCGGCGTCCTCGACGAGAAGCAGCTGGCCCACGCCCTCTTCCCGCTCGGCGACACGGTCACCACCAAGGACGAGATCCGCGCCGAGGCCGAGCGCCGAGGCCTGGCCGTCGCGAAGAAGCCCGACAGCCACGACATCTGCTTCATCGCCGACGGCGACACCCAGGGCTTCCTCGCGAAGCGCCTCGGCAAGGCCGAGGGCGACATCGTCGACGAGGCGACCGGCGAGAAGGTCGGCACCCACGACGGCGCCTTCGGCTTCACCATCGGCCAGCGCAAGGGCCTGCGCATCGGCCACCCCGCCCCCGACGGCAAACCGCGCTACGTCCTCGACATCTCCCCGGTGAACAACACCGTCACCGTCGGCCCCGCCGAGGCCCTCGACGTCACCGCGCTGACGGCGATCCGACCCCGCTGGTGCGGCTCCACGGCCGCCGCCCCGGGCACGTACACCGCCCAGCTGCGCGCCCACGGCGGCGAGACCGAGGTCTTCGCCGAGCTGGTCGACGGCGAGCTGCGCGTCTCCTTCACCGAGCCGGTCCGCGGCGTGGCCCCCGGCCAGGCGATCGTGCTCTACGACGGCACCCGCGTGGTCGGCTCCGCCACCATCGCGACGACCACCCGGGCCACCGCCGCGTCCGTGTGAGGCCGGCCCCCGGGTGCGGGCGGCGGGCGGTGCGGCCAGACTCGGAAGTGGGGAACCCGGGGGCGGGAGGGGCAGGGGCCTCCGGGCCGTACCGCCGAGGGGACACCACATGAGGACCTCAACCCACCGCGTCCGCCGTCTGTCCGTCGCCGCCTGCGCGGCATCGCTGCTGTTCGCCGGGGCCGGAGCGGGCACGGCCGTCGCGGCCGCGCCCGGCACCGTCCGGCAGACGAGCCCCGACGAGATCGTCGCGCTGGTCAACGCCGAGCGGGCCAAGGCCAACTGCCCCGCGCTGACCGTGAACGCGAAACTCGCCCAGGCCGCGCAGGGCCACGCCGAGGACATGGCCCGCAACAACCTCACCGGCCACACGGGCTCCGACGGCTCGAACGAGGAGGCCCGGCTCGCCCGGGTCGGCTACGAGTGGAGCGCATGGGCCGAGAACGTCTCCGGCCCCGGCTACCCGGACTCCAAGGCCCACGTCGACGGCTGGATGAACAGCGCCGGCCACAAGGGCAACATCCTGAACTGCAACTTCACCGAGACGGGTGTCGGAGTCTCCGGCGACCGCGCCGTCCAGATGTTCGCCAGGCCCCTCTGACGCCCCCGCGCCCGGTCCGGGCGGTCAGGCCACGCTGAGGACGATCTTGCCGGTGGTGCGGCCCAGCTCGCCGATCTCGTGGGCCCTGGCCGCCTGCTCCAGCGGCAGCACCGTCTCGACCAGCGGACGGAGCAGGCCCTTGTCGGCCAGCGCCGCGATCTCCTCCAGCCCCTTGAGGTCGGGCTCCACCAGCACCCAGGAGGCCCGCACGCCCTGCGGGTCGGCCGGCAGGCCGTCCGGGCCGGGCAGGGTGATCAGGTGCCCGCCCGGCTTCAGGACCTTCAGCGAGCGCCGGCCGTGGTCCCCGCCGAGGGCGTCGATCACGACGTCCACGTCCTCGACGACGTCCTCGAAGTCGGTGGTGCGGTAGTCGACCACCTCGTCGGCGCCCAGCTCGCGCAGCAGGTCGTGCTTGCCCGCGCTCGCGGTGCCGATCACGTACGCGCCCCGGGCCTTGGCGATCTGCACCGCGAGGTGGCCGACGCCGCCCGCGGCCGCGTGCACCAGGACCCGCTGCCCGGCCGAGACCCCGGCCGTGTCCACCAGCGCCTGCCAGGCGGTCAGCGCCGCCAGCGGCAGCGCGGCCGCCCGCACGTGGTCCAGCGAGGCGGGCTTGCGGGCGAAGTGCCGGGCCGGGCCCACCACGTACTCGGCGTAGCCGCCGGCCTGGCGCGGGAAGCTCGGCATCCCGTACACCTCGTCGCCGGGGGCGTAGAGGGTCACGCCGGGGCCGACCGCCTCGACGGTGCCCGAGACGTCCCAGCCGACGACCGGTACCTCGCCCCAGGCGATCAGGCCGCCGCTGGCCCGCGTCTTCCAGTCGACCGGGTTCACACCGGCCGCGTGGACGCGCACCAGGATCTCGTTCAGGCCCGGCTCGGGCCGCTCGATCTCCCGCTCGACCAGGGTCTCGGGGCCGCCCCACTCGCTCACGACGATCGCGCGCATGTCTGTTCTCCTCGTTCCGTCCGGCTACGTGTCGCCGGGGCCTCCCCGGCGACACGTCCCAGACTCGGACAGCGCGGCACCCGGCGGTATTGGCCCGATGGCCACTATGTGACAGGATCTGGCCATGGACGAAAACGGCCAAACGGGTGAGATGCCTACGGTGGGCGCGACCGGCGCACGGGAGCGGCACCGGATCGCGGTGCTCGCCCTGCCCGGATTCCCCCCGTTCGAGCTCGGGATCCCCTCCCGCGTCTTCGGCAGCGCCGTCGATGAGTCCGGCGAGGCCCTGTACGAGGTCGTCGTCTGCACCGCCGACGGACGCCCCGTGCCCAGCGACGCCGGTTTCGCCCTCCAGCCCGAGGCCGGGCCCGAGGCCCTCGCCGCCGCGGACACCGTGATCGTCCCGCCCACCCACGCCATGCCCGAGCTGGCCACCGGGGCCCCGCTGCCGCCCGAGGTGGCCGCGGCCATCGCCGGCGTCCGCCCCGGCACCCGCCTGGTCTCGATCTGCTCCGGCTCCTACGTGCTCGCCGCCGCCGGACTCCTCGACGGCCGCCCCGCGACCACGCACTGGAACCTCGCCGCCGAGTTCCGCCGGGCCTACCCCCGGGTCCGCATCGACGAGGACGTCCTCTTCGTCGACGACGGCGACGTCCTCACCTCCGCCGGGGTCTCCGCCGGAGTCGACCTGTGCCTGCACCTGATCCGCCGCGACCACGGCGTCGCCGTCACCAACCGCGCCGCCCGGATGTGCGTCGTACCGCCCTGGCGCGACGGCGGCCAGGCCCAGTTCATCGACCGGCCCGTCCCCGAGCCCACCGTCGCCACCACGACCGCCACCCGCGCCTGGGCCCTGGACCACCTCGACGAACCCCTCACCCTCGCCGAACTCGCCGCCCACGCCCGGATGAGCCTGCGCACCTTCACCCGGCGCTTCCGCGACGAGGTCGGCATGACCCCGGTCCAGTGGCTCACCGGCCAGCGCCTCGAAGCGGCACGCCACTTGCTGGAGACCACGGACCTGCCCGTCGACCTGGTCGCCCACCGGTCCGGCTTCGGCTCCGGCAACTCCTTGCGCCAGCACATGCGTACCGCCTTCGGTGTTTCGCCGATCGGCTACCGGCGTACCTTCCGGGCCCGCGACATGACCCCGGAGGTCATCGCCACCGCTGCCCTTCCTTGACAAGATCGGGTCAACGAGCCGGTCGGCCGAGGAACTTGTGGAGGCACTGCCATGACCGCGTACGCCATCGGGCACATCCGCCCCGAGACGATGAACGAGGACATCCTGCGGTACATCGAGGAGATCCAGTCCACCATGGACCCCTTCGGCGGCCGCTTCCTCGTCCACGGCAAGGAGGTCGAGGTCAAGGAGGGCCCCTGGCCCGGCACGGTCGTCGTCATCGGCTTCCCGGACATCGAGAAGGCCCGCGCCTGGTACGACTCGGACGCCTACCAGGCCCTGATACCGCTGCGCACCGACCACATCGCGGGCGAGGTCATCCTGGTCGAGGGGGTCCCGGCCGACTACGACGCCACCAGGACGGCTGCGGCCCTGCGCGAAGCCGCCGGTCTCTGACGATGGGCAACCGCGCCGTCCTCGTCATCGCCGGCCCCGGGGGCCACACCCGCCACCGCTCCTCCTTCGGAGCCGTGACCCTGGCACTCGACCTCCTCGGCGGGCCGGAGGCGGCGCTGCCCTTCCTGCGCGACCACGCCGTCGAGGAGCGCTGGTACCCCGACGACGTGGTCGAGGCGGGCGTCCTCGCCGACCCGGCCCGCAGGCTCCTCCTGCTCTTCGCACAGGAGGGGCCGACCGCCTCCCCGCGCACCCGCGCCGCCGCCCTGGAACTGCTGCGGGGGACCTGGCCCGGGTGGGAGGTGCGCTGGCTGTACGACGGCCAGCGCGGGCTGCGCGCCCACCTCGGCCTCGGCCCGGGGGACGAGGAACCCGCCGCCGTGTACCCCGGCCCGGCGCTGGAGCCGGGTGACGAGGAGATCACCGACCCCGACCCGACGGTGGCCGTGGTGACCACCGCGGACGGGCGCTGCCACGTCCTGGCCCACATCGAGGACCACCCGGCCGAGGAGGGGCCCGCCCTGCTGGACCGGCTCCGCGACGCCCCGGACCACGGCGGCCACCGGCTGGGCGCGGAGGCCGGGATCCACGTGGACCCGGAGCGGCGCCGCGTCGGCTGGTGGCTGAACACGGCCCGGGTCCGTCCGGCGGCGGCGCGCTGGCCCGGCTGGACCGTGGAGTTCTGGGAGGACCGCTGGCAGGAGCACCGGCGGGCCTCCGGCGGCCGCTTCGACCCGCCCGCGCCGGACCGCGCCGCCGCGCTCGCCGCCGTACGGGACGAGGCCCTGGAGCGGTGGGCGGGGACCAGGGGCGACGTACGGGCCGGGCTCGCGGCCGCGCACCCGCACATCGTGCTCGGCAGCGGCTTCGGCCCCGCCGTCACGGCCGGACGGGCGGCCGCCGCCCGGGCCGCGATCGAGGCCGCGTACCGAAAGGCCGCCGGGGACTGACGCGCTCCGGCGGGGTGCGAGCATGGCGGTATGGCTACTCACCTGATCACCGGTGCCGGTTCCGGCATCGGCGCCGCCGTCGCCGCCCGGCTGCACGCCCGCGGCGACGACCTCGTCCTGCTCGCCCGCGACGCCGCCCGCGGCAAGCAGCTCGTCGAGCGGTTCCCCGGCGCGCGGGCGCTCGTGGGCGACCTCTCCGACCCCGACCGGCTCTCGTGGGCCTTCTCCAAGCAGGCGATGCCCGAGCGGATCGACTCCCTCCTGCACATCGCCGGCATCGTCGACCTCGGACCCGTCGGTGAGCTGCGGCCCAAGACCTGGCACCAGCAGCTCAACGTCAACCTGATCGCCCCCGCCGAGGTGACCAGGCTGCTGCTGCCCACCCTGCGCGCCTCCAAGGCCACCGTCGTCTTCGTGAACTCCGGCGCCGGCCTCACCGCCCACGCCGACTGGAGCGCGTACGCCGCCTCCAAGCACGGGCTCAAGGCCCTCGCCGACTCGCTGCGCGCGGAGGAGAAGGCCAACGGCATCCGCGTCACCTCCGTGTACCCGGGGCGCACCGCCAGCCCCATGCAGGCCAAGGTGCACTCCCAGGAGGGCAAGGAGTACGACCCCACCGCCTGGATCGACCCCGAGTCGGTGGCGACCACCATCGTCATGGCCGTCGACCTGCCGCGCGACGCGGAGGTCAACGACCTGACCGTGAGGCCCGGACGATGAGCGCGAGCGCCACCGGCATCGGCGCGCTGCCCGGCGGCGACGCCCGCGAGGCCGCCAGGACCACCACCGGTTCCTTCGAGGACTTCCCGTACCTCCCCGAACTGCCCGCCCGCGGGCCCGGCGCCGACATGATCGGCCGGTCCCTCGGCCTGCTCGTCGACATGTACGCCCACGTCGAGCCCAGCGGCTGGCGGATCAGCGACCGGCCCGGACGCGACACGCGGCGGGCCCGGTCCTGGCTCGGGGAGGACCTCGACGCCCTGGAGGAGTTCACCCAGGGCTACACCGGCAAGCTCAAGGTCCAGGTGGTCGGCCCCTGGACGCTGGCCGCCGCCCTGGAACTGCACGGCGGCGAGGCCATGCTCCAGGACGCCGGCGCCTGCCGTGACCTGGCCGGATCCCTGGCCGAGGGAGTGCGCGAGCACCTGGCGGACGTACGCAGGCGGATCCCCGGGGCGGACATCGTGCTCCAGGTCGACGAGCCGTCGCTGACGGCCGTGCTGCTCGGGCGCGTGCGGTCCGCGAGCGGGTACCGGACCTACCGGGCCGTCGACCGGCAGGTCGTCGAGGGCGCGCTGCGGGACCTCTTCGCCGTGCACGGCGGGGATGTGGTCGTGCACTCCTGCGCGTCCGACGTGCCCTTCGGGCTGCTGCGCCGGGCCGGCGCGGCAGGTGTGTCGTTCGATTTCTCTCTGCTCACCGAGCGCGAGGACGACGCCATCGGGGAGGCCGTCGAAGGCGGCGTGAAACTCTTCGCCGGAGTGGTGCCGGGCACCGACGGTCCGTTGTCGGACCCTGCCGGTAGCGTCATGGGTGTCAGGAAGCTCTGGCGCAGGCTGGGACTGGCCCCGGGGACTCTCGCGGAGTCCGTCGTGGTCACCCCGTCGTGCGGTCTGGCGGGCGCTTCACCCGGCTATGCGCGCGCGGTGCAGGCGCATTGCGTCAGGGCGGCGAGGTCGCTCGCCGACAACCCTGAGTGACGGTCGAGACGGGGCACGGGAGGACACGGCATGGCAGCCGAACAGCAGGACACGGCAGTACCGGCGGCGGTGCGTGAGCAGCACCAGCTGCTGGCCGAGCAGGTCGAGGAGCACCGCTTCCGGTACTACGTGAACGACCAGCCGGTCGTCAGCGACGCCGAGTTCGACAAGCTGCTGCGCTCGCTGGAGGCGCTGGAGGAGCAGTACCCGGAGCTGCGCACGCCCGACTCGCCCACCCAGAAGGTGGCCGGGGCGTACGAGACGGACTTCGCCTCGGTCGAGCACCGGGAGCGCATGCTCTCCCTCGACAACGCCTTCGACGACGAGGAACTGTCCGCCTGGGCCGACCGGGTCGCCCGGGACGTGAACACCCCGGACTTCCACTACCTGTGCGAGCTCAAGGTGGACGGCCTCGCCGTCAACCTCACCTACGAACACGGGCGCCTCACCCGTGCCGCCACCCGCGGCGACGGCCGCACCGGCGAGGACATCACGCCCAACGTCCGCACCATCGCCGACATCCCGGACCGGCTGAAGGGCGACCGGATCCCGGCCCTCGTCGAGATCCGCGGCGAGGTCTACTTCCCGATGGAGAAGTTCGAGGAGCTGAACGCCCGCCTCGTCGAGGCCGAGGGCAAGCCCTTCGCCAACCCGCGCAACGCCGCGGCCGGTTCACTGCGGCAGAAGGACCCGAAGGTCACCGCGAGCCGCCCGCTGCACATGGTCGTCCACGGCATCGGCGCCCGCGAGGGCTTCGAGATCGAGCGCCAGTCGCAGGCGTACGAGCTGCTCCACGAGTGGGGCCTGCCCACCGCCCAGCACAACAAGGTGGTCTCCTCGCTCGCCGAAGTCCGGGAGTTCATCGCCCACTTCGGCGAGAACCGGCACTCGGTGGAGCACGAGATCGACGGCGTGGTCGTCAAGCTCGACGAGGTCGCCCTGCAGGGCCGGCTCGGCTCCACGGCGCGCGCCCCGCGCTGGGCGATCGCGTGGAAGTACGCCCCCGAAGAGGTCAACACCAAGCTGATCGACATCAAGGTCGGCGTCGGCCGCACCGGGCGCGTCACCCCGTACGCGCAGGTGGAGCCGGTGACGGTGGCCGGTTCCGAGGTGGAGTTCGCGACCCTGCACAACCAGGAGGTCGTCAAGGCCAAGGGCGTGCTCATCGGGGACACCGTCGTCCTGCGCAAGGCGGGCGACGTCATCCCCGAGATCCTCGGCCCGGTGGTCGACCTGCGTGACGGCAGCGAGCGCGAGTTCGTCATGCCGGCCGTCTGCCCCGAGTGCGGTACGGAGCTGCGGCCGATGAAGGAGGGGGACATCGACGTCCGGTGCCCCAACGCGCAGACCTGCCCCGCACAGCTGCGCGAACGGATCTTCTACCTGGCCGGGCGCCAGAGCCTGGACATCGAGAACTTCGGCATGGTCGCGGCCGCCGCCCTGACCGGCCCGCTGGAGCCGGCGCAGCCGCCCCTGCTCGACGAGGGCGACCTCTTCAACCTGACCATCGAGGACCTCCTGCCCATCAAGGCGTACGTCCTCGACCAGGACAGCGGACTGCCCAAGCGGGATCCGAAGACCGGCGAGGAGAAGATCGTCACGGTCTTCGCCAACCAGAAGGGCGAGCCGAAGAAGAACGCCCTGGCGATGCTGGAGAACATCGCGGCCGCCAAGCAACGCCCGCTCGCGCGGATCATCAACGGTCTGTCGATCCGTCACGTCGGCCCGGTCGCGGCCGAGGCGCTCGCCCGCGAGTTCCGGTCGATCGAGCGCATCGAGCAGGCCACCGAGGAGGAGCTGACCGCCACCGACGGGGTCGGCGCGATCATCGCGGCCTCCCTCAAGGAATGGTTCGCCGTCGACTGGCACCGGGAGATCCTGCGCAAGTGGCGGGAGGCCGGGGTGCGGATGGAGGAGGAAGGTTCCGCCGAGGAGACCGGTCCGCGCCCGCTGGAGGGGCTGACCGTCGTGGTCACCGGCACTTTGCAGAGCCACACCCGGGACGGCGCCAAGGAGGCCCTGCAGAGCCTCGGTGCCAAGGTGACCGGATCCGTCTCGAAGAAGACCTCGTTCGTCGTCGTCGGGGACAACCCCGGCTCCAAGTACGACAAGGCCGTGCAGCTGAAGCTCTCCATCCTCGACGACGCCGGTTTCGCGGTACTCCTGGAACAGGGCCCGGAAGCGGCACGCGAAGCCGCCCTCCCGCTGGACGGCGGGGCCGCCGAGGAGTAAGGACGGAGTAGCGAAGGCGAACGGATGCATGGCGTACGGCCGTCCGGGCGGGCGTACGCCAGGCGCGACCGTCGGTGGTAAACGGCTGGTACAAGGCTGGTCGCAGGGCGGTGACCTGTCGGATCATCGGATGGGTGAGCAGGGGGTCCTGGTCCAAACTCACCCGTTCGGCGGATACCGTACTGATGAGGATGGCTGGGGCGCATTCGGGCAACCACTGCCGACGGCTGCCCCTGGGAGCCTCCCGCGTCCTACTGTTGAGGGGTGCGCCAGTCGTGCACGGCAGCGGGATGCGATTCCGGCCGTGATGGCATGACATCGGGGCCATCGCGTGACATCGGCATCGCCGGCTGTGAGAGGGACGGGCATGAAACCCACCGAAAGCGCCGACCCGTCACCTGAATTCGGCGGGGACATCCCGTCCATGCGGGCGGGCCGGCTCGGTGTCCTGGGTGCCAGGACACCGGACACCCGACCGCTCGACACGGGTGCGGGCGGACAGGGGCGGGGCAACGTGCTGCCCTTCCTCGTCGTGGGCCTCTCCGCCGTGGTCCTCGTCGTGGGCATCGCCTCCGCGCTGAGCAGCCGTCAGGCCCTGTTCCCCGGCGGCTCGGTCGGCTGGGCCCTGGCCCTGCTCACCGGCATCATCGTCGGCCACCTCGTCGCCCTCGGCCGCGACCGCTGGTGGGGTGGCACCGGATCGGGCGCCGCCCTCACCCTCGGCGTCCTCCTGCTCTACGGATGGGTTCCGGCCGGACTCGTCTCCCTCGCCGTCGTCTCCCTGGTCGGGGCCGCGCGCCGGCACCGGTGGCGGCAGGGGCTGCTGCACGGCTCGGTCGACGTCCTCGGCATCGGCGCGGGAGCCCTCGTCCTCTCCGCCTTCGGCGAGCGGCCGTCCGTCGAAACCCCCTGGAAGCCCACCGGCTGGGGACTGGACGCCGTCCCCGAGGTGATCCTCGTCGCCGTCGCCTACCTCCTCGTCACCCGGATCCTGCTGTGGGCCGCGCTCGCCCCGCGCGGCGGCGGCCTGCCCACCGTCGCCCGCACGGCCCTGCTCCGCCAGGCCCTGGTCGCCGTCGCGCTGCTCGGTATCGCGCCGCTGATCTGCGCCGTCGCCGTCACCCAGCCGGTGCTCCTGCCGCTGTTCGCCGTACCGCTGATCGCGCTGGACTCCACGCTGTGGATCGCCCGGGCACGCGCCGAGGAGCAGCTGCGGGACCCGCTGACCGGGCTGCCGAACCGGCAGTGGCTGCTGGAGCGGGCCTGGACCGCCCTCGACGAGGCTGAACGTTTGGGCACCCGGGCCGCCCTCGTGCTGATCGACCTGGACCGCTTCCGCGCCGTCAACGACACCCTCGGGCACCTCGCAGGCGACCGGCTGCTCCTCCAGATCGCCGAACGGCTGCGCCATGCCCTGCCCGAGGACGCCGAGGCGGCCCGGCTCGGCGGCGACGAGTTCGCCGTCCTGCTCCCCACGACCGACTCCACCACCAGCGCCCAGCGGATCGCCCGCCACCTGGTGGCCGAGCTCAGCTCCCCCCTCGACCTGGACGGCCTCACCCTCGTCCTGGAGGCCAGCGCCGGCCTCGCCGTCTTCCCCGACCACGCGCTCGACGCGGAGGGGCTGCTCCGGCGGGCGGACGTGGCGATGTACCAGGCCAAGCGCGACCGCACGGGCGTGGAGGTGTACGAGTCCAAGCGGGACAGCAACACGCCCGACCGGCTCGGCCTCCTCGGCGACCTGCGGCGGGCCCTGGACGCGGGCGAAGTGGAACTCCACTACCAGCCGAAGGTCCGCTTCGACGGCCAGGTGGCCGGGCTCGAAGCCCTGGTCCGCTGGGTCCACCCGGAACGCGGCCGGGTACCCCCCGACGAGTTCATCGCCATCGCCGAGACCTCCGGTCTGATGCCGCACCTGACGGAGTACGTCCTGGAGACGGCCCTCGCCCAGGTCGCCCGGTGGCGCGCGCAGGGCCTCAAGGTCCCGGTGGCCGTCAATGTCTCGCCGCGCGACGTCCACACCCCCGGCTTCGCCGGCGCGGTGGCCGCGCGCCTCGCCCGGCACGGCGTGCCCGCGAGCGGGCTCCAGCTGGAAATAACGGAACACGTCCTGCTGGAGGACCCCCAGCGGGCGGCCGACACCATGGCCGGCCTGACCGGGCACGGCGTGAAGATGTCCCTGGACGACTTCGGCACCGGTTACTCCTCCCTGGTCCACCTGCGGCGGCTGCCGGTCAGCGAGCTGAAGATCGACCGCTCCTTCGTGGGCCGCCTCGCGGTGGATGCCCAGGACGCGGAGATCGTGCGGTGCACGGTGGACCTGGCCCACTCCCTCGGCCTCCTGGTGGTCGCCGAGGGCGTGGAGGACGACGAGACGTGGGAGCGCCTGCGGGACCTGGGCTGCGACGCGGTCCAGGGCTGGCTGGTCGCGGCCGCCATGCCGCCGCAGGAGGCCACGGCCTGGCTCCTGGCCCGCGGCGAACGCGGCTGGCGCCGTCCGGCCGACATCACGGCGGAGCTCGCCGCCGCCGAGGCTGACGCCGTCTGACTCCCGCCGGGTGCGAGGGTGCGGCCCCGCCGCTGGGGCGCTGCCGCAGACCCCGCGCCTCAAACGCCGGCGAGGCTGGAGTGTGCCCGGACCAGGCTGGATGCCCGGAGGGCAATTCCAGCCCCGTCGGCGTTCGAGGCGCCGCCGGAGGCAGAACCAGCCCCTCCGGCGTTTGAGGAGCGGGGTACGGGGCGGAGCCCCGGTTCGGTGAGCCGCACCTGGGAGCGCCGGCCGACCACGATCCAGCCCCGCCGGCGATTGAGGCGCGGGTCCGGGTGGAGCCCGGAAGGCCCCGCGCAGCGGCCCCGCACCCGGCACTCGTGGCCAACCGTTTAGCGGCGCAGCCACCCGGCCCCATAGGATTGGGCCCGAAACCTACACACTCAAAACCCCCAGAGGATCGCTGCATGCCTGGCATCACGCGCGAGGAGGTCGCCCACCTCGCTCGGCTGGCACGTCTGGAGCTCAAGGCCGAAGAGCTGGACCACTTCGCCGGACAGCTCGACGACATCATCGGCGCGGTCGCCCGCGTATCCGAGGTCGCCGACCGAGACGTACCGCCGACCTCCCACCCGCTGCCCCTGACGAACGTCATGCGCGCGGACGAGGTCCGTCCTTCGCTCACCCCCGAGCAGGCGCTCTCCGGCGCTCCCGCCCAGGAGCAGCAGCGTTTCAAGGTGCCGCAGATCCTGGGGGAGGACTAACAGCCATGACCGACCACATCATCAAGCTCACGGCAGCCCGGACCGCCGAGAAGATCGCTTCCGGCGAGCTCACGGCCGTCGAGGTCACCGAGGCCCACCTGGCCCGCATCGACGCGACCGACGAGAAGGTCCACGCCTTCCTGCACGTCGACCGCGAGGGCGCCCTCGCCCAGGCGGCGGCCGTCGACGCCAAGCGCGAGCGCGGCGAGAAGCTCGGCCCGCTGGCCGGCGTCCCGCTCGCCCTCAAGGACATCTTCACCACCGTCGGGGTCCCGACCACCGTCGGCTCGAAGATCCTCGAAGGCTGGATCCCGCCCTACGACGCCACCCTGACGCGCAAGCTGAAGGAAGCCGACGTCGTCATCCTCGGCAAGACCAACATGGACGAGTTCGCCATGGGGTCCTCCACCGAGAACAGCGCCTACGGCCCGACGGGCAACCCGTGGGACCTGACCCGGATCCCCGGCGGCTCCGGCGGCGGCTCCGCGGCCGCGCTGGCCGCCTTCCAGGCCCCGCTCGCCATCGGCACGGACACCGGCGGCTCCATCCGCCAGCCCGCCGCCGTCACCGGCACCGTCGGCGTCAAGCCCACCTACGGCGGCGTCTCCCGCTACGGCATGGTCGCCTTCTCGTCCTCCCTCGACCAGGGCGGCCCGTGCGCCCGTACGGTCCTGGACGCGGCCCTCCTCCACGAGGTGATCGCCGGTCACGACCCGATGGACTCCACCTCCATCGACGCCCCGGTCCCGCCGGTCGTCGAGGCGGCCCGCAACGGCTCCGTCGCCGGCATGCGCGTCGGCGTGGTCAAGCAGTTCGCCGGCGAGGGCTACCAGGCCGGTGTCGTCCAGCGCTTCAACGAGTCGGTGGAGCTCCTCAAGGAGCTCGGCGCCGAGATCGTCGAGCTGGACTGCCCGTCCTTCGACCTCGCGATGGCCGCGTACTACCTGATCGCGCCGTCCGAGTGCTCCTCGAACCTGGCCCGCTTCGACGCCATGCGCTACGGCCTGCGCGTCGGCGACGACGGCACCAAGTCCGCCGAGGACGTCACCGCCCTGACCCGCGAGGCCGGCTTCGGTGACGAGGTCAAGCGCCGCATCATCCTCGGCACGTACGCGCTCAGCTCCGGCTACTACGACGCGTACTACGGTTCCGCCCAGAAGGTCCGCACCCTCATCTCGCAGGACTTCGAGAAGTCCTTCGAGCAGGTCGACGTGATCGTCTCCCCGACGACCCCGACCACCGCGTTCCCCATCGGCGAGCGCACCGACGACCCGCTCGCCATGTACCTCGCGGACCTGTGCACCATCCCGACCAACCTGGCCGGCAACTCCGCCATGTCGCTGCCCTGCGGCCTGGCCCCGGAGGACGGTCTCCCGGTCGGACTGCAGATCATTGCCCCGGCGATGAAGGACGACCGCCTCTACAAGGTGGGCGCGGCCGTCGAGGCCGCCTTCGTCGAGCGCTGGGGCCACCCGCTGCTTGAGGAGGCACCGTCGCTGTGAGCACCAGTGCACTGTCCAAGGCCAAGGGCTTCAAGAAGTCCAAGACCGGCACCTACCTGTCGATGGGCACCACCGCCTTCGGCGCGTTCAGCGTGATCAAGCAGGTCCGCAAGGCCCGCACCGAGCACGACACGCTGCAGCTGGTCGACGCCGTCGTGTCCGCCGCCGCCATCGTCACCGGTCTCGCGATCCTGTACCGCGAGCTGAAGCGCCTGGGCGACGACGACGTCCTGCTGGGCTGAGAGGGAAAGTTTCACCGTGACCACCTTCACCGAACTGCTGTCGTACGACGCGGCGCTCGCGATGTACGACCCCGTCATGGGCCTGGAGGTCCATGTCGAGCTCGGCACCAGGACCAAGATGTTCTGCGGCTGCTCGACCGAGCTGGGCGCCGAGCCCAACTCGCAGACCTGCCCGGTCTGCCTGGGCCTGCCCGGCGCGCTCCCGGTCGTCAACGCCGTCGGCATCGAGTCCGCCATCAAGATCGGTCTCGCGCTGAACTGCGAGATCGCCGAGTGGTGCCGCTTCGCCCGGAAGAACTACTTCTATCCGGACATGCCGAAGAACTTCCAGACCTCCCAGTACGACGAGCCCATCGCCTACAACGGCTACCTGGACGTCCAGCTGGAGGACGGCGAGATCTTCCGCGTGGAGATCGAGCGTGCCCACATGGAGGAGGACACCGGCAAGTCGCTGCACGTCGGCGGCGCCACCGGCCGTATCCACGGCGCGTCCCACTCCCTGCTGGACTACAACCGCGCCGGCATCCCGCTCATCGAGATCGTCACCAAGCCGATCGAGGGCGCGGGCGAGCGGGCCCCCGAGGTCGCCAAGGCGTACGTCGCCGAGCTGCGCGAGGTCATCAAGGCGCTCGGCGTCTCCGAGGCCCGCATGGACAAGGGCCAGATGCGCTGCGACGTGAACCTGTCGCTGCGGGCGAACCCTTCGGCACCCTTCGGCACCCGTTCGGAGACGAAGAACGTCAACTCGCTGCGCTCCGTCGAGCGCGCGGCGCGCTTCGAGATCCAGCGCCACGCGGCCGTCCTGCAGTCCGGCGGCTCGATCGTGCAGGAGACCCGGCACTTCCACGAGGAGGACGGCTCCACCACGGCCGGCCGCATCAAGGACAACGCCGAGGACTACCGGTACTTCCCGGAGCCCGACCTGGTGCCCGTGGCCCCGGCCCGTGAGTGGGTCGAGGAGCTGCGCGCCGCTCTGCCCGAGATGCCGCGCGTGCGCCGCAACCGCCTCCGCGAGGAGTGGGGCGTGAACGAGCACGACATGCAGTCGATCCTCAACGCGGGCGCGGTGGACTCCATCGTCGCCACCATCGAGGAGGGCGCCGACTCGGCCGCCGCCCGCAAGTGGTGGATGGGCGAGCTCGCCCGCAACGCCAACGAGCAGGGCGTCTCGGTCGACGAGCTGCCGATCACCCCGGCCCAGGTGGCCCGGGTCGCGGCGCTCGTCGCGGACGGCTCGCTCAACGACAAGCTGGCCCGCCAGGTCATCGAGGGCGTCCTCGCCGGCGAGGGCACCCCGGACGAGGTCGTCGAGAAGCGCGGCCTGAAGGTCGTCTCGGACGAGGGCGCGCTGGGCGCGGCCGTGGACGAGGCCATCGCGGGCAACGCGGCCATCGCCGACAAGATCCGCGGCGGCAAGGTCGCCGCCGTCGGCGCCCTGGTCGGCGCGGTCATGAAGACCACCCGCGGCCAGGCCGACGCGGCGCGCGTCAAGGAGCTCATCCTGGAGCGCCTGGGCGTCTCGGAGTAACCTCCGCGTTCCGTACGACGGCCCCGCACCGGCTTCCCGGTGCGGGGCCGTTCGCGTGTCAGCGTGTCAGCTGCGGGCCGGCGATGACCACCTTGCCCATGTCGCAGCCCGCGTCCACCTTGATGCGCAGGCGCAGGGCGCCGTTGACGTCCACCCGCTTCGTGACCGGCTTGCCGAGCTCGACGAGTTCGGAGAAGGCGGCCGGCTGGCCGTCGAGCGAGACGCTGACGCGGCCCTTCTCATGAGTGGATCCGTCGTCGATTCCGGCCGTGAAGTCCAGGTACTTCCACTCGCGGTTGAGGTCGAACTCCGCGATCGCGTCGCCGTTGCACCCGAGGTCGGCGATGAACGCGGCACCGTACTGCTTGGTGTTGATCTTCGCCGCCCCGACCGCGAAGTCACCCAGCCCGTTCACGGGGTTCATGACGGTCAGATCGGCCGCGTTGACACCCGGCGCGACACCGCCGGGGGGCTTCGACCCGGTGGCGGAGGGCTGCTCCAGGGGTTCACCGGAGGACGCCGAGGGGCTGGGCGTCGGCGACGCGGACGGGCTCGGGGTCCCCGTCGCGGCGGGTGCACTCGCCGCCGCCTTGTCGCCGGCTGCCCGGGCCTGGGAACCCTTGTCCTTGTCCTTGCCGTTCAGCAGCTGTACGCCGATCACCGAGAGCACCGCGATGACCAGTACGGCAGCCACCGAGGCCACGATCAGCCCGGTCCGCCGCTTCCTTGCGGGCGGAGGCGGAGGCAGCGTCGGGGCGGGTGCCGGGTGGGCCGGGCCCTGGGCGAGCGGCGGCCCGTACCCCTCCGGGACGGTCGCCCGAACCGCGTCTGGGACCGTCACCGGGGCCGTCGCCGGGGGCTGGGCCGCGGCGGCCTGGGCCGGC
This sequence comes from Streptomyces sp. NPDC053432, assembly GCF_055585365.1. NCBI lineage: Bacteria > Bacillati > Actinomycetota > Actinomycetes > Kitasatosporales > Streptomycetaceae > Streptomyces > Streptomyces sp. NPDC053432. The sequence goes on along the minus strand of NZ_JBVJKF010000005.1, from coordinate 234,499 downwards.
GTGGCCGGGGCCTGGGCCTGCGTGGCCGGGGCCGGCGCGGCCTGGACCGGCGTGGCCTGGGCCTGCGTGGCCGGGGCCGGCGTGTGCGCCGGAGGGGGCGTCACCGGCTGCGGCGGGGCCGCCGGAAGGGGCGGCGGGAGCACCGGCTTCGCCGGCACCGCGTCCTGGACCACGCGCTGCGAGGTGGACGTGGTCGTGGACACCACCGCGTGCCGGATGTCCTTCATCCAGCCTGCCAGGTTCACCGGCCGTTCCCCGGGGTCGGCGGCGTAGATCGAAGCGATCCGCGCCCGCTGCTCCGCGTCCAGCACCGCGAACTGCGGCAGGGCCACGAAGGCCCGCGCCAGCAGCTCGGGGGTGGCGGGCGGGGACTCCCCGCTCAGCAGGAAGTAGGCGATGGCCCCGAAGGCGTACCGGTCCGTGCCCGGGGTCCGCTTGCCGTCGAAGACCTCCGGCGCCGCGTAGCCCGGCGTGAACCACACCTCCGCGGTCTGGTGGTCGGCCGTCAGCTTGCTGAGGCCGAAGTCCACCAGCGTGGCCTGCCCGTGGGCGTCGACCATCACATTGCCGGGGGAGAGGTCGCCGTGGATGACCTGGCGGCCGGACGGGGTGGCCTTCCCCGAGTGCAGCCAGTCCAGTACGTCGGCCAGCTGCTCCAGCGTCCGCATCACCTCGCGCCGCTCGGCGGCCGTCGCGAGGGTACGTTCGGCCCGCCAGTCCCGCAGGTCGAGCCCGTCGACGTGGTTCATGACGAGGACGAGTGCCCGCCCGGTCAGCGTCCCCGACTCCCCGGGCCGGTGGATCGGCGGGCCCTCGAAGTGCTCCCGTACGCCCACCACCCCGGGCCGGTGCACGAACCGCAGCAGCTCCGCCTGCTCGTTCCACTTCTGGCTGATCCGGTCGAAGACGTCGGGCGTGATGGTCGTCTTGGAATCGAGCACCTTGACGACCACGGGTTCGGATCCCCCGGCCAGCTCGATCTCCGCGAGATAGAGCACGGCCTCCCCGCCGCGCCCGATCGACCGGAGCAACCGGTACCGGTCGGCTGCCGCGTCCGGCCCGATGTGCAGGTTCTGGCTGGTCAATTTCCCCCCAGCGCCGATGGTTTGAGTGAGGATCAGCTTCCAGCGGCCGGACGCGCACGGTCAATGGGAATCGGCATCCCGTTAGGGTGACGTGACGATACGACCGCCGCTCGGACCGGTGCGTCCAGGAAAGCGAGGCGGGCCCGCTTCGCCGGCAGGTACACCTCGGGCAGGTCGATCTCCGGCAGCTCGATCTCGGGGCCGAGCACGAAACCGGTCCGCTCCAGCAGGGAGACCGCCTTCCCGTTGCGGGCGTCCGGCTCGGCGACCACCCGGCGACAGGCCGGGTCCGAGAACACGAACGCGATGAAGGCCGTCAGCAGGGCCGCCGTGAAGCCGTGCTCGGCAGCCCCCTTGGCCGGGCCGAGCAGCAGGTGCACGCCCACGTCCCCCGGCCGCACCTCGTAGCACTCACTGACCCGGTCCTCCGCGCAGTCGTACGTCTGGAACAGCGCGACCGGCACCCCGTCGCGGCGGGCCAGGAACGCGTGGTGCGTCGTACGCCGGTCGACGTCCTCGTAGATCTCCTGCACCTGCTCGCGGCCGGCCTCGCGCATGCCCCAGAAGCGGGCCCGGTCCTCGGTCACCCAGCTGTGGATCAGGGCCGAGTCCGCGGCCGGGTCGACGGGGGTCAGGGTGACCGTGCCGAAGCCCTCGACGGCGTGGCTGTACACGGGCTGCCGGGTGGCGGTGGCGGTGGTGGAGGCGGTGGAGGCGTTGCTCATATCGATTCCTTGGTGAGGCCGGCCCAGTCGGTGACGACGGGGACGAGTGCGCACCGCGCCCACAGCGGCAGCTGGTCGCGGTGATGGGGCGAGCCGGTGACGCCGTCCGCGCCGAGCGGGACCGCCCACAGGCTGTCCTCGCGCCGGGCGAGGTCCCAGACGTAACGGGCCGCCGAGGCACGGGCGGTGAGGTCGGTGAGGCCGGGGACGGAGGAGGTCGCGTTCACGCAGTCGTGATCGCCGCCGAGACCGGGCCACTCGGCCTGCGGATCCGGGAGCGCCGACCAGGGGGCCAGCCGGTGCACCCCGGACCACACGGTCTGCGGCGCACCGGCCGCCGCGGTCTCCTCCAGCGCGGCGCGGACGTGCGCGGCCCGGTCCAGTCCGGGCAGCAACGGGCTGGCCAGCAGCCCCTCCAGGGCGTAACCGATGCGGGGGACCAGGTACAGCCAGGGATGGAAGACCTCGGGACCCTCGGGTGCGCCCCACAGGTCCGCGAAGACGGGATCGGCGGCGAGACGGCGGACGGTCGCGGTCCGGAAGGCCGCGAACAGGGTGGCGTCGGCGCTGTCGGCGTCCATGTGCCGGTCCCACGCCAGCAGCCGGGTGCGCAGGTCGTGCGCGGCCGGGGTCAGGTCCGCGAAGCCGGGCAGCAGGTCGAGCAGCGGCGCCGCCGAGCCCAGGTAGGTGTCCCGGTGCACGTCGGCCATCGCCTTCGGGGACCACCGGGTCCGGCCGCTGAGCAGCTCGCGGATGCGGTTGGCGCGGTGCGGGGGAGCGAACTCCACACCGAGCGGGGAGGCGATCCCACGCGCGTTCGCCATCACGGCGAAGCCCTGCACCGGCTCCTCGGGGGTCTCGGCCCAGCCCTGCCAGGCGTGCCGCGCGTCCCGTGCGGGTACGGGGCGCAGCCGGTTCGCGGGATCGCGCAGCGGCACGGCGCCCGCGACACGGTGCAGCAGGCCGCCCTCGGAGTCGGCGGCCTGGACGACGTTGACGGGCTCGGCCCAGCCGTCGAGGGCCCGGTCGACGTCGCCGACGGTGCGCGCCCGCAGCAGGGCGGGGAGCGCCGCGAACCCGAGGTCCCCGCGGACCCGCGGCGGGTAGCGGAGCGCGAGGGTCTGCTCGTCGGGCGCCCGCCCCCGGACGATCACCGGGCCCCGGGCCGTCTCCAGGACCTCCACCTCGACGTCGTCGCCGCCGGCCACGTGGACGGTTTCCGTGTGGCGGTGCACCGGCTCCCACTCGCCGTCCGGGCCCAGTGCCTCCACGGCGGGGCCGGCCCCGCGCAGCTCCTCGGCGTACAGGTCCTGGTAGTCCGCCATCGCGTTGGTGATGGCCCAGGCGACGGTGCCGGCGTGCCCGAAGTGGGCGAGGCCGGGGACACCGGGGACGGCGAGGCCGAGGACGTCGTACTCCGGGCAGGAGAGACGTATCTGCTGATAGACGCCCGGGTCCTCGATGAACCGGTGCGGGTCGCCCGCGATGATCGCCGAACCGGTGGCGGTCCGGTCGCCCGGCACCAGCCAGCCGTTGCTGCCGGCCGTGCCGGGGCCGTCGGTGGCGAACAGGGTGGCCGCCTCGTCGCCGAGGGCGCGGGCCGCGCGTTCGCGCCACAGCTTCGTGGCGAAGCCGGCGAACAGGATGTGCGTGGCGGTCCAGATGCCCAGCGGAACCCACGGTTCCCACGGGGTCGGGGTCAGCCCGGTACGGGCGAAGCGCGGATCGCGGGCCGAGCCGGCGGCGAGCCCGTCATTGACCCCCTCCACGTAGGCGCGGACCCAGGCCGCGGTCACCGCGTCCAGCGCCTCGTAGCACCGCCGGGCGGTGTCGGCGAGGCGGCACTGGCGGGCGAAGCGGTCCCAGGCGACGGATCCGGCGCCGAGGAAGGCGGCGCTGGAGCCCTGCGCGCGGTGGCGCTCGACCTCCAGCTGCCAGGCCCGGTCGAAGGCGGTGGCGCGGCCCTGGGCGTAGGCGAGCCCGAGGTGATCGGCCGCACGGAGGTGGGGGATGCCCCAGGGATCGCGGAAAACCTCGTACGGACCGCTGTCGCTGCTCACACTCTCCCCCAGGGCTTAGGTTAGGCTGGCCTAACTATAGGGCCTATGCGCCGGTGACCCCGTCGATCGCCTCCCGGAGGAAGTCGGCGTGGCCGTTGTGGCGGGCGTACTCGTGGATGAGGTGCAGCATGAGCAGCCGCAACGAGGCCTCCTCCTTCCAGCTCGGCACGTACGCCGTCACATCGAGGGACTCGGCGTGCGCCTCGATGCGGCGGGCGTGGGCCACTTCGGCCTCCCAGGCGGCGAACGCCTCCTCGCGGGTCGAGCCGGAGGCGTCGTAGGCGGCCTGGAAGTCGTGGCTGTCCGACCACAGGTGCGGCAGCTCTTCACCGCTGAGCACCCGGCGGAACCAGTGCCGCTCGACCTCGGCCATGTGCCGGACGAGGCCCAGCAGGGAGAGGGTGGACGGCGGCATCGATGTGCGCCGAAGTTCTTCGTCGGTGAGGCCTTCGCACTTCCACGCGAGGGTGGCCCGGTGGTAGTCGAGGTAGGCGCGCAGGGTCTCGCGCTCGCCGGCGGTCAGGGGCGGGCTGATTCGTTCCATGGGCCGATCCTGCCCACCCTCTCCCCACCACGGAACCCTCCGGCCCGCCCGTGCCCCCCTCCCGGCCTCGCCGGCGTTTGAGGGGCGGGGTCTGGAGCGGAGCCCAGACACGAGCCCCCACCCCAGCCTCGCCGGCGTTTGAGGCGCGGGGTCCGGGGCGGAGCCCGGACGTGAGCCCCCACCCCAGCCTCGCCGGCCTTTGAGGCGCGGGGTCTGGGGCGGAGCCCGGACGTGAGCCCCCACCCCAGCTCGCCGGCGTTTGAGGCGCGGGTCCGGGCGGAGCCCGGGGAACGGTGGAAGGGCGGGTAGGGGACCGGCTCCGCGCAGCGGCCCGCACGCAGGGGCCGGCGGGACAGGGCGCGCGCCGGGGTACCTCCTCGGGCGTCGAACCTGCAGAGGCAGCGGACATGTGGCGACGTGGTTGCGTTCGACGCCCTGCGGGGGCACCCCGCCGCACACCCGGCCCCGCCGGCGCGGGGGTTGCGGTGGTGCCGGCCCGCGGGGCGCCAGGTTCGACGCCCTGCGGGGGCACCCCGGCACCCCGGCATAACACCGGCCCCGCCGGCCCCGCCACGGCCGGAGCGTCAGGCGAGGCCGGGGAGCAGGTACGGCACCGTCACGCCCAGCCGGAAGAAGCCCAGCCGTTCCAGGATCGGGCGGCTGTCGTCCGAGGCGTCGACCTGGAGGTACGGGATGCCCCGCTCCGCCGCGATGCGCGCGCGGTGCGCCACCAGCAGCCGGTAGATGCCCCGGCCCCGCCACTCGGGGACCGTGCCGCCACCCCACAGGCCGGCGAACGACGTGCCCGGCCGCATCTCCATGCGGGCCGCGCTCACCGGGGTGTCACCCGCCATCGCCAGCACCGCCGCGATGGTCTCCGGCTCGTCCCGCAGCAGGCTCAGCATCTGCTCCCGGATCCGCGGCCGCTCCGTCCCGAAGGCCCGCGCGTGGACCTCCATCATCAGGTCCACCCCCGCCTCGTCGGTCACCACCCGAAGGGTGATCCCCTCCGGCGCGTCGAGCGGCAGCCGCGAGAGTTCGGACACCCGTCCGATCATCAGCGTCTCGGCCGGCTCCGGCACGAAGCCCGCCGCCCGCAGCCGGTCCCCGAGGTCCGCCGGCCGGTCGTAGTCGTACAGCTTCCACTCGAACTCCGACGCCCCGCACTCCGCAGCGAACGCCACCTGCGCCGCGATCGCGGAGTCCGCCGTCTCCTCGTCGAGGTCGGACCAGAGGACGCCGCTCCAGCCGAGCCCCGGCATGACCTGCCGCACCACCGGGCCCGCCCGCTCCACACGCGCCTCCGCCGCATCCGGCTGGGCCCCCTCGCGCATCTCCGCGTCGAAACGCGCCCGCACCTTCAGCATTTCATCGTGATCCATGGTCATCGCCCCAGATCATCAGTGTCGGACGGGCCGCACAACTGCATTAGCCTCGGCCCGTGAACCACGACTCCGACGTCACCATCCACACCGGCAAGGCCGGCCCCGACGCGGCCGTCGACCGGGGCTGGCTCCTCGGCCACTTCAAGGACCCCGGCGATCCCCGCCACAGCGAGGACGTGGAGATCAAATGGGGAGTCCACCCGAAGGGTGAGGCGCGGGAGCGGTGGGCCACCGCCGAGAAGCGGACCGCGCTGCTGGTCCTGATCAGCGGGCGGTTCCGGATGGAGTTCCCCGGCCGTACCGTCGTCCTCGCCGAGCAGGGGGACTACGTACTGTGGGGCCGCGGGGTCGACCACTCCTGGTACGCGGAGGAGGACGCCGTCGTCCTCACCGTCCGATGGCCCTCGATCCCCGGCTACCGGGTGGACGAACCACCCCTGTGACGATGCACACGAAACGGGCCAACGATCACGAAACGCTGAGATCGTTGTCTTGTAGACCATCTCGGCACGTCACGGGGCGACCCCCCGTACCCGCAGCCGGGCCTTCACGAGTTCCAGCGTTCTTTGCGACGGGCTGTCCCCCGGTAAAGATCCGAACCACCAGGGAGCACGTCCGTTGGCAGCAATAGCACGGTGGTGCATCCGCCACCGTCTCCTCGCCGTCCTGATCTGGCTGCTCGCCCTCGGTGCGACCGCGGTGGCCGCCGGGACCGCGGGATCGGCGTTCTCCAACGACTACGAGGTCCCCGGCACCGAGTCCGGCAGGGCGCACGCACTCCTGCGCGAGGGCTTCCACGGCCAGGGCGGTGACACCGACACCATCGTGTGGCGGGCCCCGGACCATCAGAACGCGCGCACCCCGGACATCGAACAGCGCATGACCCGCGCACTCGGCACCGTCGCGCACCTTCCCGGGGTCGGGTCGGTGGCCGGGCCCTACGGCCCGGGCCTCGAGAGCGCCGCCAGGATCAGCCCCGACGGGCGCACCGCCTACGCCGTGGTGACCTTCGACCGGCAGGCCGACTCCGTACCCAAGGCCCAGGCGCAGGCCGTGGTCGACGCGGCGAAGAACCCGGCCACCGAGGCCGACGGCCTCCAGGTCGAACTCGGCGGCCGCGCCATCGGCCTGACCGAGGCCCCCGCCACCCACCTCGCCGAGGTCATCGGCGTGGTCGTCGCGGCCCTGGTGCTCTTCCTCGCCTTCGGCTCGCTCGCCGCGAGCCTGCTGCCCATCGCGACCGCCCTGGTCAGTGTCGGCACCGCCTATTTCGGGATCACCCTCCTCGGGCACGCGATGGCCGTCGCCGACTTCGCCCCGATGCTCGGCACGCTGGTCGGCCTCGGCGTCGGCATCGACTACGCCCTCTTCATCGTCACCAGGCACCGCAAGGCACTCGCCCGGGGGATCCCGGTCGAGGAGGCCGCCGAGAACGCCGTCGCCACCACCGGCCGGGCCGTCGTCTTCGCCGGAGCCACCGTCTGCATCGCGCTCCTCGGCATGCTGGTCCTGCGGCTGAACTTCCTGAACGGCGTCGCGATCGCCGCCTCCGTGACGGTGGTCCTCACGGTCGCCGCGTCGGTCACCCTGCTGCCCGCCCTCCTCTCCTGGATCGGACCGCGCGCCCTGTCGCGCCGCGAACGGCGCAGGCTCGCCGCCCAAGGCCCGCTGCCCGAACAGGCCACGGGCTTCGCCGTCCGCTGGTCCGCCTTCGTGGAGCGCCACCCGAAGCTGCTCGGCCTCGTCGCCACCGCCGTGATGGTCGTCCTGGCGCTGCCCACCTTCTCGCTGCACCTCGGCACGTCCGACCAGGGCAACAATCCGGCCACCTCCACCACCCGGCAGGCCTACGACCTGCTGGCGGAGGGCTTCGGTCCCGGCGGCAACGGACCGCTCACCGTCGTCGCCCGTCTCGACGGGGCCGGCGACCGGCTCGCCGTGGAGCACCTGGCGGAGGCACTCGGCAGGACGAAGGGCGTCGCCTCCACCGGCCCCGCCGTCTTCAACCGCAGCGGGGACACCGCGGTCATCACGGTCGTCCCGGAATCCGCCCCCCAGTCCCGGGCCACGAGCGAGCTCGTCGACCGGATCCGCGAGGACGTGGTCCCCCGCGCGGAACGCGGCAACTCCATGGAGGCCCACGTCGGCGGCGTGACCGCCGGCTACGACGACTTCGCCGAGGTCGTCATCGGCAAGCTGCCGCTCTTCGTCTCGGTGGTCGTGGCCCTCGGCTGCGTCCTCCTGCTGCTGGCCTTCCGCTCCATAGGGATCCCGCTCAAGGCCGCGGCCATGAACATCGCCGCCGTCGCCTCCTCCTTCGGAGTCGTGGTCGCGATCTTCCAGTGGGGCTGGGGCAGCGAGCTGCTGGGACTGGGCAGCGCGGGCCCCGTCGAACCCTTCCTGCCCGTGATCATGGTGTCCGTCCTGTTCGGACTGTCGATGGACTACCAGGTCTTCCTCGTCAGCCGGATGTACGAGGAGTGGCTGGAAACCGGCGACAACAAGCGGGCCGTCCGCGTCGGACTCGCCGAGACCAGCCGGGTCATCAACTCGGCTGCCGTCATCATGATCTCCGTCTTCCTGGCCTTCGTGCTCAGCGGGGACCGGATCATCGCCATGTTCGGCATCGCGCTCGCCGCGGCCGTCGCCCTCGATGCCTTCGTGCTGCGCACCCTCCTCGTCCCGGCCCTGATGCACATGCTCGGCGGCGCGAACTGGTGGCTGCCCGCCTGGCTCGACCGGCGCCTGCCCAGGATCAGCATCGAACCCCCGGAACGGCACCCGCATGGGAAACTTCCGGCACAGCGGCCGAGCGAAGACAGCGCGGAGCCGGCTGACTCCGTACCCGTGTCCAGCTGACCAGCCGTAAGGACCCCACTGATGTTCGCGATAGACCTGGCCGAAGACGCCCAGCTCAGGCCGCTCGAGGTGTGGCACGCCGAGGAGTTCCTCGCCCACATCGACCGCGGCCGCGCATTCATCGGCCAGTATGTCGGCTTCCCCGACCGGGCCACCGACCTCGACTCGGCGCGCGAGCTGCTCCGGTCGAACGCCGAGAAGGCGGCCAACGACGGCACCCGGTTCTTCGGTATCTGGGTCGACGACACCCTCGTCGGCGGGGTGCTCTACCCGGCCTTCGACGCCGCCGCCGGCAACTGCGAGGTCGGCTGCTGGCTGGAGCCCTCGGCGGCCGGACGCGGACTGGTCACCGCCGCCTGCCGGGTGCTCATCGACTGGGCCTTCGACGGGCGCGGCATGCACCGCGTGGAGTGGCACGTCGCCACCGGGAACAAGAAGAGCATCGCCGTCGCCGAGCGCCTCGGCCTCACCCGTGAGGGCGTGATGCGCGAGAACCACCTGCACCGGGGCGTCCGCCAGAGCACCGAGGTCTGGTCGGTCCTCGCCCACGAGTGGGCCGCGGCCCGTACCTCCTGAGGCACCCGTCCCGACGGGCCCCGCGGACCGCGGGGCCCGGGGCGTCCATGACCAGCGGATTCTCAGAAGACTCTCAGACAAGGCACCTACGGTGCCCCGCATGGACACCACCAAGACCCCCGACGCCCCCGAGGCGGAGACCACCCCGGCCGACCTGACCAAGGCCGAACCCGCCGCCGAACCCGCCGCCGAGGCCGCCGCCGAACCCGCCGTCGAGGCCGCCGCCGCCGAACTCGCCGACGAGGAGCTGGACGACGCCGAGTTCACCGACGAGCAGGCCGAGACGGAGGGGTCGGGCCACGTAGGGGCCGCGGCCTGCGCGCTCGTGGCCGCGGGCCTCGGTGCCGTGGCCCTCAGCGGAAGCTGGATCGGCGGCATAGTCGCCGAACGCGCCCGCGTCACCAGCCAGCTGAAGCTCAGCCAGGCCGCCGACGTCAACGCGCAGATCGCCGCCCAGTTCGTCGACCCGTGGCACACCACCGCTCTGGTGAACGGCATCTTCTCCGCCCTCGCCCTGATCATCGGAATCCTCGTGCTGGCCCTGCCCGCCCTCGGCTCCCCCCAGCGCACCCTCCCCGCCTGGGTCCGGTCGGTCTCCTGGGCGGGCGTCGCGCTCGGCGCCGTGGGCGTCCTGCTCTTCGTCCTCATGTACTTCGACCTCCTCCTCACCATCCCGGCACCGGCGGCCGGCTAGTCCCCCACCACCCGCTAAGCACGGCCTTAGGCGTCCCCGGCCCGACCGAGGTGCCTCAGGCCCGGGACTAAGGCCCCCTGCCCCTCCCGGATGCGGCATGCGACCGATGTGCCGGTACCCCCTGGGACGCGAAGCTTGGATCACACCGAACGAGGTGACCGGGAAACGCAACCAGGGAGCATGAGATGTTCGAGTACGAGATCGCCACCGCCCGCCGCGCCGACCTCATCCGCCAGGCCGACGAGTACCGCCTGGTCCGGGAGGCCAAGAAGGCGCGACGCGCCTCCTCTCGAAGCCAGGATCCCGAAGGGGTGGTGAGCGCACAGCGGAGCCGGTTCACCCGAGCCGCGTGAACCGCGCCCCGATACGCGTGGACTGACACGTGATGAGCAGCGCGCCGATAACGAGTGCCGCCGAACAGCACGGATGTGCGATGCTCGGCGACGTGGAGACCAGATCTGTCAGCCCGGTGTTCGTCGGCCGCGCCGACGAACTGGCCGTACTCACCGACGCATTGACACGAGCCGCGGGCCACGAGCCGCAGGCGATGCTCATCGGGGGAGAGGCAGGGGTCGGCAAGACCCGCCTCACGGAGGAGTTCCTCTGCGAGGCCGCCCGCCGCGGCGCGGTCGTCGCCGTCGGAGGCTGTGTGGAGATCGGGGCGGAGGGGCTTCCCTTCGCCCCGTTTTCGACCGCCCTGCGCAGCCTGCACCGCGCGCTCCCCGCAGAGCTGGCCGCCGCTGCCGCCGGCCAGGAGGACGAACTCGCCCGGATCCTCCCCGAACTCGGAGACACCCCGCGCGGCCCGCACGACGAGGAGAGCACCGCCCGGCTCTTCGAACTGACGGCCCGGATGCTGGAACGGCTCGCCGCCGACCACACCGTCGTCCTCGTCCTGGAGGACCTGCACTGGGCGGACGCCTCCACCCGGCACCTGCTCTCCTACCTCTTCCGCACCCTCGCCGGCGGCCGGCTCGTCGTGGTCGCCACCTACCGCGCGGACGACGTCCACCGCCGCCACCCCCTGCGCCCGCTCCTCGCCGAACTGGACCGGCTCCGCACCGTCCAGCGCATCGAGCTGCCCCGCTTCAACCGCGCCGAGGTACGCCGCCAGCTCGCGGGCATCCTCGCCTCGCAGCCCGACGAGGACTTCGTCGACTCCGTCTTCGAGCGCTCCGACGGCAACGCCTTCTTCGTCGAGGAACTCGTCGCCTCCCACGAGAGCGGATGCCGCGCCGGGCTCACCGAATCCCTGCGCGACCTGCTCCTCGTCCGCGTCGAGGTCCTTCCCGACGAGGCCCAGCGCGTGGTCCGCCTCGTCGCCGAGGGCGGATCCACCGTCGAGTACCCGCTCCTGCGCGCCGTCGCCGGGCTGGGCGAGGACGCGCTGATCGAGGCGCTGCGGGCCGCCGTCGGAGCCAACATCCTGCTCGCCACGCCCGACGGCGACGGCTACCGCTTCCGCCACTCGCTGGTCCGGGAAGCCGTCAGCGACGACCTGTTGCCCGGCGAACGCGCCCGCGTCAACCGCCGCTACGCCGAGGCCGTGGAGGCCGACGACTCGCTGATCCGCGCCGAGGAGCGGGTCATCCGGCTGGCCAGCTACTGGTACCAGGCCAACGATCCCTCCCGGGCGCTGCCGGCCGTACTGGCCGCCTCCGTGGCCGCCCGCCGCCGGCACGCCTACTCCGAGCAGCTGCGCCTGCTGGAGCGCGCGATGGATCTGTGGGACAGCGTCCCGGAGCAGGTCCGAGAGGCGCTCCGCCCCGCGGACTACACCGATGTGTACCCGCCGTGCGGCTGCGACCCGGCCACCCCGCTCCAGCGCCTCGACCTGCTGGCCGAGGCGACCGTGGCGGCCCGCTACGGCGGCGAACGGGAACGAGCCCTGAAGTTCTGCAAGACGGCCGCGCGCATGCTGGAAGACGGACACGACCCGCTGCGGGCCGCCTGGTTCTGGACCGAGCGCTCCCGGCTCGTCGCGGGGCTCGGGCGGGGCGACGGCTGGGACGAGATCGCCAAGGCGCAGGAACTGGTGCAGGGGCTGCCCCCGTCCCAGGTGCACGCCGAGGTCCTCGTCCGGGCCGCGGGCTGGGGCATGCTCCACGATCCCGGCCCCGGCAACATCGTCGCCGCCGAACGCGCCGTCGAGTACGCGCGGATGGTCGGCGCCGAGGACATCGAGCTCAACGCGCGGATCACAGTCGGCAGCCTGCTCACCGACTCCGGTGACCGCGAACGGGGCCTCGCCGAGATCCAGGCGGTCAGGGAACGGGCCACGGAACTCGGCCTCATCGCGCTCGCGGGACGTGCACATATCAATCTCACCTCTCAGCTGGAAGGACTGGGCCGGTCCCGCGAAGCCGTGGAACTGGCGGAACAAGGGGCCGAACTGGTCAGGAGGTCCCGGCTGCTGGACGCCGAGTCCTGGATCCGCGGCAACATGGCGGAGAGCCTGTACAGCCTCGGCCGGTGGGACGAGGCAGCGGAGGCCGCCCAGCGGGCCCTGCGCGTCGGGCAGAGCGCGAGCCCCCGCGGCTCGGCGGCGGCCCGGCTCGCCTACCTGGCGCTGGGCCGGGGCGAGTTGACGGAAGCGGCCCAGCAGCTGGCCGCCGCCCACGCCCACTTCGGCACCCACGACATCCAGCCCCAGCACCGGATACCGCTCTACCACCTGGCGGTCGGCGTCGCCGCGGGGGAGGGCCGCATCGCCGACGTCCGGGCCGAGACGGCCGCCGCCGTCGCCTACGGGTTCCCGCTCGGGCACCACCGCTACGGCTGGCCGATGCTGCTGGCCTCCGCCACCGCGGAGGCGGACGCCCGGGGACTCCCGGCGGCCGAACCCGGCCGGAAAGCCGCGCTCGACCTCCTGCGCCAGGCCGCCCGCCACCTGTCGACCCCGGCCCCGGTGTGGTGCGCCCACGCCGAGTACGTCCGCGTCGAACTGCTGCGGGCCGAAGCCCGGGACACCGTCGCCGACTGGACCGCGGTCGAGGAGGCCGTCCGCCCGCTGGAACGCCCGTACCTGCTGGCGAGCGCCCGCCACCAGCTCGCCGAGGCCGTCCTGGCCTCCGGCGGCGACCGGGCGCCCGTGACCGCCCTGCTACGCGAGGCCCACGCCACCGCGAACCGGCTCGGCTCACGGCGCCTGCGCGAGGACCTGGCCCTGCTCGCCCAGCGTGCCCGGCTCCCCCTCACCGCGGCCGACACGCTCCCGGCCACCCCCGCACCGCCCGCCGACCCCGTCGAGGCGCTCGGCCTCACCAGCCGCGAACGGGACGTACTGCGCCTGGTGGCGGCCGGCAGCACCAACCGCAAGATCGCCGAGGAGCTCTTCATCTCCCCGAAGACGGCGAGCGTCCACGTATCGAACATCCTGGCCAAGCTGGGCGTCGCGGGCCGCGGCGAGGCCGCCGCCCTCGCCCACCGGCTGAGGCTCTTCGCCCCACCCGTGCCGGTCAGTGCCCGGACGGAGGCTCCTCTTCGAGGCGTATGAGCACCCTGCCGGAGTCCAGGTCTATCGGACCCCGTCCCGGGTCGCCGTCACCGACGTCGACCCGGGACAGCTCCAGCCGCTTCTTCTCCTCGTCCGAGTGTCTGCGGCCCGGGTTGAACAGCTCCTCGATCATGTTGAACACCGTGCCCACCGTGCCTTCCCCGCCGGTCCGGGCCTGCGCCGGGGCCGGCTACTGCACCGTCAGTGTCAGGATCCTGTCGTCGCCCGCCTCCGGCGACCCGCGGCCATCGGTCTCGCTCGTGACCAGCAGCAATCTGTCACCGCCGAGTGCCACCACCGTGCGCAGACGACCGTACTTCCCCTCCAGGAACGCCTCGGGTGCCGCGCTCGGTTCCGCACCGGCCAGAGGGATGCGCCACAGCCGCTCGCCCTTCAGACCGGCCATCCATATCGAACCCTGAGCCCATGCGATCCCGCTCGGCGAGGCCTCGTCCGTCCGCCAGACCGCCACCGGATCCCGCATCCCCGGTCTGCCCGCCTTGCCCTCCGCCTCCGGCCAGCCGTAGTTCGCGCCGGGCTCGACGAGATTCAGCTCGTCCCACGTGTTCTGCCCGAACTCGGCGGCCCACAGACGCTTGTCCTTGTCCCAGGCGAGGCCCTGCACATTGCGGTGCCCGTAGGAATAGACGACCGAATCGGCATCCGGATTCCCGTGCACCGGCTTCCCGTCCGGCGTCATCCGCAGGATCTTGCCGCCCAGGGACTTCTTGTCCTGGGCGAGCGTGCCGTCTCCGGTCTCGCCCGTCCCGGCGTAGAGCATCTTGTCCGGGCCGAAGGCGATCCGGCCGCCGTTGTGGATCGACCCTCTGGGGATGCCCCGCAGCACCGTGTCCGGAGCGCCCAGCTGCTGACCGGGGGCTCTGTGCTCGTCATAGCGCATCCGCGCGATGCGGTTGTCGGACTCGGTCGTGAAGTACGCGTACACCAGCCGGTCCGAGGCGAACGAGGGCGACAGCGCGAGGCCCAGCAGCCCGCCCTCCCCGCCCGGCGCCACCCCAGGCACCTCACCGATCTCCGTCACCGTGCCCGAGCCCACCGAGACCCTGCTGATCGTCCCCTTGTCCCGCGAGGCCACCAGCAGATCCCCGTCGGGCAGCGGGGCCACGCCCCACGGACTCCCCAGTCCCTTGGCGGTCTCCCCGGTGACCGTCACCGACCCCTTCGCCGGAGGACCGGAAACCGCCGGCGAGCCGGACGGGCTCCCCGACGGGCCCGATGACCCCGGGCCCGCGGCCGTCGCACCCGGTGGGGAGCCGCTCGGCCCCGCTCCCGCACCGCCCGGAGGCGAGCACCCGGCGGCCAGCAGAGCACCGCACCCGGCCGCCGCGACCGCCGCCACCACGCTCCGGCGCCGCGCGCCCCCGCCCCCGTACTTCCCGGCTCCGTATCGCATCGCCCTGCTCCCCTCCCGTGCCCCACTCGTGCCCTACACCTGTCTCAACAGCTCCGGCCGTATCCCGAGTTCCGCCCCTCGTACACTCGATCGAGTGGTTGTCGAGCCGTCCGCGGAGAGCCGTCAGTCCCAGGCTCCCACCGCCGCGGGCAGCGCCGCGATCTCCGCCAGGTCCGCCGCCGAGAGCCGGAGCTCCGCCGCCCGCGCGTTCTCCTCCGCCCAGTGCGCCCGGTCCGCCCCCGGCACCGGCACCACCTGCGGCCCCTGCGCCAGCACCCATGCCAGCGCCACCTGCGCCGCGGTGACCCCGGCCCCGTGCCGCAGCGCCACCCGCCGCAGGCCCGCCACCAGCCCCTGGTTCGACGCCATCGCGTGCGCCGTGAACCGGGGATGCCTGGCCCGCACGTCCTGCGACTCGAAACCCTCGCCCGGCGTCAGCGTCCCCGTGAGGAAGCCGCTGCCCAGCGGCATCGCCGCCAGGAACCCCACCCCGCGCGCCGCACACCACGGCAGGAGCTGCCACGCGGCCTGCGGCGACCACACCGACAGCTCCGCCTGCACCGCGCTCACCGGGAAGACCTGCTGCGCCCGCTCCAGGTGCGCCAGCGTCGTCCCGTACGCCCGGTCCCCGCGCCGCCCCGCCCCCGGCCCGGCCCCCGCGCCCAGCGCGCAGAACCCCAGCGCCCGCACCTTCCCCGCACCCACCAGCTCCGCCATCGCCCCCCAGGTCTCCTCCACGGGCACCTCCGGATCCACCCGGTGCAACTGGTAGAGGTCTATGACGTCGGTCCGCAGCCGCCGCAGCGAGGCGTCGCACGCCCGCCGCAGATAGCCGGGCCGCCCGTCGGCCACCACGTGCTGATCACCCGCGCGCAGCCCCACCTTCGCCGACACGAACGCCTCGGCGCGGCGCTCCCGCAGCACCCGCCCCAGCAGCAGCTCATTGGTGAACGGCCCGTACACGTCGGCGGTGTCCAGCAGGTTCGACCCCAGGTCGAGCGCGGTGTGCACGGCGGCCAGCGATTCCTGCCCCCGCCGCCGCGAAGGCGCGTACGCCCAGCTCATCGGCATGCAGCCGAGGCCCACGGCCCCCACCGCCAGCGCCCCCGCCCCGATCGACCTGCGCTCCACCCCTGGGTCCCCCTCCCGCTCCGGCAAACAAACTAACGGCTTGATCGCGAAGGCTTGGCATAGCCTCGTGATCATGACCTCAAAGACCGGGGACGTCTGGCTCCCCTTCCCCGCCGACGAGATCGCCGGCCTGCCCGACTCCTTGCGCTACCGCCTCTGGGACGGCGAGGAGGCCTTCCCGGCCGACCCGGCCGACTGCGTCTTCTACGTGACCCCGTACATGAAGTCCGCCGCGGTCACCGTGCGCCCCCTCGCGGCGATGCCGGCCCTGGAGGTCGTGCAGACCCTGACCGCGGGCATCGACCACGTGCTGGGCGGCCTCGGCGACCTGCGCCCCGGGGTACGTCTGTGCAACGCCGTCGGGGTCCACACGGCCAGCACGGCCGAGCTCGCCCTCGCCCTGACGCTCGCCTCGCTGCGCGGCATCCCCGGCATGGTCCGCGGCCAGGACCGCGAGGAGTGGCGCGGCGGCTTCTACGAGGCCCTCGCGGACAAGTCCGTCCTGATCGTCGGCTACGGATCGATCGGCTCGGCCGTCGAGGACCGCCTCGTGCCGTTCGAGTGCGGGCCGGTCACCCGCGTCGCCCGCACCGCGCGGAGCACGCCGCGCGGCCCCGTCCACGCCATCGCCGACCTGCCGGGACTCCTGCCCGCGGCGGACGTGGTGATCCTCGTGACGCCGCTCACCGACGCCACCAGGGGCCTGGCCGGCGCCGAGTTCCTGAGCCGCATGAAGGACGGCGCCCTGCTGGTCAACGTCGCGCGCGGCCCGGTCGTCGACACGAAGGCCCTGCTGGCCGAGGTGGAGTCGGGGCGGCTGCACGCCGCGCTCGACGTCACCGACCCGGAACCGCTGCCGGCCGGCCACCCGCTCTGGCATGCTCCGAACGTCCTGATCACCCCTCATGTGGGGGGCAGCAGCTCGGCGTTCGAACCCCGGGCCAAGCGCCTGCTGGCGCGTCAGCTCGGCCGGTTCGCCGCCGGGGAGCCCGTGGAGCACACGGTGCTGATCACCGAGTGACCCCGGGTGCGCCCCAGGCGCCCCCGCGCCCCGCGCCCGCGCCCCCGCGTGCGCGCGGAGGCGCAGAGGCTCCACAACTCCCGTATCGGTGACGGAGAGTAGAGAACCTATGTCGCTGAGTGACGAAAGTGGTGTATCGTCCGGAAGAAGGGGCTGCGCCACGAACGTCTGGCGCTGGGGAGTGATCGGACACTTTGGGGGGCGACGGGCGATGCACGGCCAATGGACGAAGGATCCGATGCGGCAGAGCCGCCGGAGGCGACGCTGCCGGGACTGGGCTGCACCGGAACCAGCGGGCGAGGGGGAGCGGTGAGTGCCCCGGGGGCGGCGCTCCTGAACCGGCCTCCCGTCCCGCAGGGCGGAGGCGGCCGGGTGGTGGCCGTCCAAGTGCTCCTGGCCGTGGTGTGGTGCGGCTACGCGGTGGGTGCGGGCTTCGGCTGGGGCAGCGCCGAACTCGCCGACACCATGGGCGACTTCGGCCTCGCCGCCGCGGCCTTCGTGGCCGCCGGATCCTGCTACCAGTACGCGCGCACCCATGCGAACCGAGACCGGCTCGCCTGGGTGCTCTTTGCTCTCTCGTCCCTGATGTCGGCCTGCGGCAACACCGTCTGGGGCTGGTACGAGGTCGTCGTCCACGAGCCGATGCCCAGCCCGTCCCCGGCCCAGTTCTTCTTCCTCTGCTTCGCGCCGCCCGCCATCGTGGGCCTGCTCGTCCTCGCCAAGCGGCCCGTCACCCGGGCGGGCTGGGTCTGCCTGGCCCTCGACTCCTGGCTGATCGCCGGCTCGTTGCTCACGCTCTCCTGGAGCCTGGCCCTCGCGAAGGCGGCCCGCTCGCACGGCGCCGGCAGCGTCCCGGGGGCCGCGCTCGAACTCGCCTACCCGCTGTTAGACATCGCGCTCGTCTCCATGGTGCTCGTCCTGCACTTCCGGCGCTCCGCGACCAACCGCTCCGCCATCAACACCGCCATCGCGGCTCTCGCCCTGACCGTGCTCTGCGACGCCATCTTCACCTCGCCGCTGCTGAAGGAGACCTACCGCTCCGGGCAGCTCCTCGACGCAGGCTGGTTCGCCGGATCCCTGCTGCTCGCCTACGCGCCCTGGGGAGCCCGCCGGATCGGCGCCGTCCACGAGCCCGTGGAGCCGCGCGGCCCGCGCCCCGTCAGCCGCCCGATCGCCCGGTCGCTGCCGGCCCTCACCCCGTACCTCGCCGCCGCCGTCTGCACGCTGGGCATCCTCTACAACGTGCTGGAGAGCCGCAGCGTCGACAAGGTCGTCGTCGTCACCGGCTGCACGGTCGTGCTCGCCCTCGTCATCCGGCAGGGCATCATGCTGCTCGACAACATCGCCCTGACCCAGGAACTGGCCCAGAAGGAGAACCACTTCCGCTCCCTGGTCCAGGGCTCCAGCGACGTCATCATGATCGCCGCGCCCACCGGCACCCTGCGCTACGTCAGCCCCGCCGCCGCCGGGGTCTACGGCCGCGACGCCGAGGCGCTGGTCGGTACCGAACTCGCCGCGCTGATCCACCCCGACGACCTCGGCCGGGTGGTCCACGAGGTGCGCCGGTTCCTCGCCGCACCCCCCGCCGAAGAGCCCACCACCCGCATCGAGTGCCGCTTCAAATCGGGCACCGGCGAATGGCTCAACGTGGAGTCCACCGTCAACCGCCACCAGGGCGGGCTCATCCTCAACAGCCGGGACGTCACCGAGCGGGTCCGGCTCCAGGCGCAGCTCCAGCACAGCGCCGAGCACGATCCGCTGACCGACCTGCCCAACCGGGCCCTCTTCACCCGCCGCGTCCGCCAGGCGCTGACCGGCCGCCGGGCGGGGGACCACAGCACCGCCGTGCTCTTCATCGACCTCGACGGCTTCAAGGCGGTCAACGACACCATCGGCCACCAGGCCGGCGACGAACTGCTCGTCGAGGCCGCGCGCAGGCTCCAGGACTCGGTGCGCGCCGGGGACACCGCCGCCCGCCTCGGCGGCGACGAGTTCGCCGCGCTGATCCTCGGCGACGGGAGCCGCGACCGCAGCGCCCGCGAGTACCAGGTCCACGAGATCGCGGACCGGCTGCGCACCACCCTCTCCCAGCCGTACCGGATCGGGAGCAGCGAGGTCCGGGTCGCCGCGAGCATCGGCGTGGCCTTCGCGGACCCCGGCATCACCCCTTCGGACCTGATGCGCAACGCGGATCTCGCGATGTACCGGGCCAAGGCCGGCGGCAAGGACCGCGTGGAGCTGTACGCCCCCCAGATGCAGGCCGAGGTCGTCCGCAAGGCCGAGCAGGCGGGACGGCTGCGGACCGCGCTGCACGAGGGGGAGTTCGCCCTGCTGCACCAGCCCGTGGTCTCGCTGGCCACCGGCGAGATCGCCGCGGTGGCCGCGCAGGCCCGCTGGCGCTCGGCGCAGGGGATCCTCTTCACCCCCGCGGAATTCCTCCGGGTCGCCGAGTACAGCGAGGGTGCCTCGGGGGCCGCCGCCGGTCAGGACGCCTCGCGCACCGCGGAGCTGGGGCGCTGGCTGCTGGAGCAGGCCGTGGAGGTGGCCGGCGACCGGTACCGCGCCGGGCACGACGTACCCGTGGTCGTACGGATGACCGCCCAGCGGCTACTGGACCGCGCCATGCCGCTGGGATCGGTCGAGGCTCTGCTGACCAGGCACGGGCTGCCCTCCGGGGCCCTCGTCCTGGAGCTGGCCGTCTCCGACCCCAGGGTGCCGTTCGACGATCTGGAGCGCCGTCTGACGGCCTTGCACCGGCTCGGTGTGGGAATCGCCCTGGACGGCTTCGGGAGCGGCTACGCGGCCATCAGCGCCCTGCGCCGGCTGCCCGTGGACCTGCTCAAGCTGGACCGCGGCCTGGTCGAGGGCGTCGTCGAGTCCTCCCGCCTGCACAAGATCACCGCGGGGCTCCTGAGGATCGCGAACGATCTCGGCATGCGGTCGGTGGCCGACGGCGTGGACCTGCCCGAGCAGGTGATGGCCCTGCGTGCCATGGGCTGCACCCACGGCCAGGGAATGGCCTTCTCGGGGCCACTGGACGAGTACCGGCTGCGCCGCGCGCTCGTGCGAGGTACGTTCCCAGTACCGGGCGGAGCGGTCCAGCCGGCCCTGGCCGGTGGCTCCACCGCGGGCTCCATGGTCATCCACAGAGGCTCACATAATGAGACGGCCGTCCCACCTACTTGACATCAGCCTCCCGCCGGAGGGAAGGTCGGTGCCATGCGCACCCGAATTCTCGTACTTGGAAAGCGCGTCGGCTGAAGCCGGGACCAGCATGTCCCCGCTGAACGCACCCGACGCGCTCCCCTCGCTTGCCCACCGGCACGAGGGGTTTTTTGTTGCACTGGCACAGAGCCGACTCCCGTAAAACCCTCAGCTTCGAGAAGAGAATGCCGATGACCGAGCAGGCCACCGGGGCCCACCATCCGCAGCCGCGGCCCCGTTCCGGAGGACAGCAGTCCGCCGCAGTTGAGCACGTCACGGGTGCGCAGTCCCTCATCCGCTCTCTCGAAGAGGTGGGGTGCGACACCGTTTTCGGCATCCCGGGCGGCTGCATCCTCCCGGCGTACGACCCGATGATGGACAGCAAGAAGGTCCGTCACATCCTGGTCCGCCACGAGCAGGGCGCGGGGCACGCGGCGACCGGTTACGCGCAGGCCACCGGGAAGGTCGGCGTGTGCATGGCGACGTCGGGTCCGGGCGCCACCAACCTGGTGACCCCGATCGCGGACGCGCACATGGACTCGGTGCCGCTGGTCGCGATCACGGGTCAGGTCTCGTCCAAGGCGATCGGTACGGACGCCTTCCAGGAGGCGGACATCGTCGGCATCACGATGCCGATCACCAAGCACAACTTCCTGGTCACCAGGGCGGGGGACATCGCGAAGACGATCGCGGAGGCGTTCCACATCGCCTCGACCGGCCGTCCGGGCCCGGTCCTGGTCGACATCGCGAAGGACGCCCTCCAGGCGCAGACCACCTTCTCCTGGCCGCCCAGCCAGGACCTGCCCGGCTACCGGCCGGTCACCAAGCCGCACGCCAAGCAGATCCGCGAGGCGGCCAAGATGATCGCGGCCGCCAGGCGTCCGGTCCTCTACGTCGGCGGCGGTGTGATGAAGGCCGGCGCCAGCGCCGAGCTGAAGGTCCTCGCCGAGCTCACCGGTCTGCCGGTCGTCACGACCCTGATGGCTCTGGGCACGATCCCGGACAGCCACCCGCAGAACCTCGGCATGCCGGGCATGCACGGCTCGGTCACCGCCGTCACCGCCCTGCAGAAGTCGGACCTGCTGGTCGCTCTCGGTACCCGCTTCGACGACCGTGTCACGGGCAAGCTGGACAGCTTCGCCCCCTTCGCCAAGGTGATCCACGCGGACATCGACCCGGCGGAGATCGGCAAGAACCGTGCGGTGGACGTTCCGATCGTCGGCGACGCCCGCGAGGTCATCGCCGACCTGATCCAGGCCGTCCAGGCCGAGATCACCGAGGGCAACACGGGCGACTACGCCGCCTGGTGGAACGACCTCAACCGCTGGCGCGAGACCTATCCCCTGGGGTACGACCTGCCCGAGGACGGCAGCCTGTCGCCGCAGCAGGTCATCGAGCGGATCGGCCGGCTGGCGCCGAAGGGCACCATCTACGCGGCGGGCGTGGGCCAGCACCAGATGTGGGCCTCGCACTTCGTGAACTACGAGGAGCCGCGTACCTGGCTGAACTCGGGTGGCGCCGGAACGATGGGCTACGCGGTCCCGGCCGCGATGGGTGCCAAGGTCGGCATGCCGGACCGTACGGTCTGGGCGATCGACGGCGACGGCTGTTTCCAGATGACCAATCAGGAACTGGCCACCTGCGCGCTGAACAACATCCCGATCAAGATCGCGATCATCAACAACGGTGCGCTGGGCATGGTCCGCCAGTGGCAGACCCTGTTCTACAACCAGCGGTACTCCAACACCGTCCTGCACGCGGACGACACCGGCCACGACACCGTCGGCTCCCAGCTCGGCGAGTCCGCCGCGCCGCGCATGGGCACCCGTGTTCCGGACTTCGTGAAGCTGTCCGAGGCGATGGGCTGCGTGGCGCTGCGCTGTGAGGACCCGGCCGACCTGGACAAGGTCATCGCCGAGGCCAACGCGATCAACGACCGCCCGGTCGTGGTCGACTTCATCGTCCACGAGGACGCCATGGTGTGGCCGATGGTCGCCGCCGGCACCTCCAACGACGAGGTCATGGCCGCGCGGGGCGTCCGTCCCGACTTCGGCGACAACGAAGACGACTGAGCCGAGAGAGCCGAGAGAGAGAACGCCTCACATGTCCAAGCACACGCTCTCCGTCCTGGTCGAGAACACGCCCGGCATCCTCGCCCGGATCGCCGCGCTGTTCTCCCGCCGCGGGTTCAACATCGACTCCCTCGCGGTCGGTGTCACGGAGCACCCCGACATCTCCCGCATCACCATCGTCGTGAATGTCGAGGACCTCCCGCTCGAGCAGGTGACCAAGCAGCTCAACAAGCTGGTCAACGTGCTCAAGATCGTCGAGCTGGAGCCGCACAACGCCATCGAGCGCGAACTCGTTCTGGTGAAGGTCCGCGCAGACAACGAGACCCGCTCCCAGATCATCGAGATCGTCCAGCTGTTCCGCGCCAAGACGGTCGACGTCTCCCCGGAGGCCGTCACCATCGAGGCCACCGGCGGTGCCGACAAGCTCGGCGCGATGCTCAAGATGCTGGAGCCCTTCGGCATCAAGGAGCTCGTCCAGTCCGGCACGATCGCCATAGGGCGTGGCGGACGGTCCATCACGGACCGCAGCCTGCGGGCGCTCGACCGCACCGCCTGACGCGTCGACACGGCACGTTCGCATAGCGAGACCGAAAACTCAGATTCCGTTCCCCGCCGTACGGTGGGTGCAACACCAGCGCACCAAGGAGATATCCCAGTGGCCGAGCTGTTCTACGAGAACGACGCCGACCTGTCCATCATCCAGGGCCGCAAGGTCGCGGTCATCGGTTACGGCAGCCAGGGCCACGCCCACGCGCTGTCGCTCCGTGACTCCGGCGTCGACGTCGTCGTCGGCCTGAAGGAAGGCTCGAAGTCCAAGGCGAAGGCCGAGGAGCAGGGCCTGAAGGTCCTCCCCGTGGCCGAGGCCGCCGCGTGGGCGAACGTCATCATGATCCTGACCCCGGACCCGCTCCAGGCCGAGATTTACGAGGAGTCGATCAAGGAGCACCTGCAGGAGGGCGACGCGCTCTTCTTCGGCCACGGCTTCAACGTCCGCTACGGCTTCATCAAGCCCCCGGCCAACGTGGACGTCGCCCTCGTCGCGCCGAAGGGCCCGGGCCACCTGGTCCGCCGCCAGTACGAGGAAGGCCGCGGCGTGCCCTGCATTGCCGCCGTGGAGCAGGACTTCTCCGGCAACGCCTTCGCCCTGGCCCTGTCGTACGCGGCCGGTATCGGCGGCACCCGTGCCGGTGTCATCAAGACCACCTTCACCGAGGAGACCGAGACCGACCTGTTCGGTGAGCAGGCCGTCCTCTGCGGTGGTGCCTCCGCGCTGGTCAAGGCCGGTTTCGAGACGCTGACCGAGGCGGGCTACCAGCCGGAGATCGCGTACTTCGAGTGCCTGCACGAGCTGAAGCTCATCGTCGACCTGATGTACGAGGGCGGCCTGGAGAAGATGCGCTGGTCGGTCTCCGAGACCGCCGAGTGGGGCGACTACATCACCGGCCCGCGCGTCATCACCGACGCCACCAAGGCCGAGATGAAGAAGGTCCTGGAGGAGATCCAGTCCGGCAAGTTCGCCGAGGAGTGGATGGCCGAGTACAAGGCGGGTCTGCCCAAGTACAACGAGTACAAGAAGGCCGACTCCGAGCACCTGCTCGAGACCACCGGCAAGAAGCTCCGCAAGCTCATGAGCTGGGTCGACAGCGACGAGAGCTGATCGGCTGAATGGCGGGGCCGGGACACTGCGTCCCGGCCCCGCCGCGCATCACCGGACGGGCCGTGAGGCCCCGGCTTGTCCAACGCGGCCAACCACGGACGGGTGATCCTTCCGTACAGGCGGAAATCCGGTCCGCCGTCGCCACTACACTGCTCAACACATACGCGTCAGGCCCACAGTGTCGTGCGTCTTCCACGCGGCTACCCCCTCCACCGCCTGCGGCCGTCGGGACGGCCGTCCGCACTGGACTTGTGAGGATGACCCACGTGAGCTCGAAACCTGTCGTACTCATCGCCGAAGAGCTGTCGCCCGCGACCGTCGAGGCGCTCGGCCCGGACTTCGAGATCCGGCACTGCAACGGCGCGGACCGCGCCGAGCTGCTGCCCGCGATCGCCGACGTCGACGCGATCCTCGTGCGCTCCGCCACCAAGGTCGACGCCGAGGCCATCGCCGCGGCCAAGAAGCTCAGGGTCGTCGCCCGTGCCGGCGTCGGTCTGGACAACGTGGACGTCTCCGCCGCCACCAAGGCCGGCGTGATGGTCGTCAACGCCCCGACCTCGAACATCGTGACGGCCGCCGAGCTCGCCTGCGGCCTGCTCGTCGCCACCGCCCGCAACATCCCGCAGGCCAACACCGCTCTGAAGAACGGCGAGTGGAAGCGGAACAAGTACACCGGCGTCGAGCTCAGCGAGAAGACCCTCGGTGTCGTCGGCCTCGGCCGCATCGGCGTCCTGGTCGCCCAGCGCATGTCGGCCTTCGGCATGAAGATCGTCGCGTACGACCCCTACGTGCAGCCCGCGCGCGCCGCCCAGATGGGCGTCAAGATGCTGGCCCTGGACGAGCTCCTCGAGGTCGCCGACTTCATCACCGTGCACCTGCCCAAGACCCCCGAGACCCTCGGTCTCATCGGGAACGAGGCGCTGCACAAGGTGAAGCCGTCCGTCCGCATCGTCAACGCCGCCCGCGGCGGGATCGTGGACGAGGCCGCGCTGTACTCGGCCATCAAGGAGGGCCGCGTCGCCGGCGCCGGCCTCGACGTGTACGCGAAGGAGCCCTGCACGGACTCCCCGCTCTTCGAGCTCGACCAGGTCGTCTGCACCCCGCACCTCGGCGCGTCCACGGACGAGGCCCAGGAGAAGGCCGGCATCGCGGTCGCCAAGTCCGTGCGCCTCGCGCTCGCGGGCGAGCTCGTGCCGGACGCGGTCAACGTCCAGGGCGGTGTCATCGCCGAGGACGTCCGTCCGGGTCTGCCCCTCGCCGAGAAGCTCGGCCGCATCTTCACCGCCCTCGCGGGCGAGGTCGCGGTCCGCCTCGACGTCGAGGTCTGCGGCGAGATCACCCAGCACGACGTGAAGGTGCTCGAACTCTCGGCGCTCAAGGGCGTCTTCGAGGACGTCGTCGACGAGACGGTCTCCTACGTCAACGCCCCGCTGTTCGCGCAGGAGCGCGGCGTCGAGGTGCGGCTGACCACCAGCTCTGAGTCTCCGGACCACCGCAACGTGGTCACCGTCCGCGGCACCCTCTCGGACGGTCAGGAGGTCTCGGTCTCCGGCACGCTGGCGGGCCCGAAGCACCTGCAGAAGATCGTGGGCGTCGGCGAGTACGACGTGGACCTGGCGCTCGCCGACTTCATGGTCGTGCTGCGCTACACCGACCGCCCGGGTGTGGTCGGCAAGGTCGGTCAGCTGCTCGGCGAGGCGGGTCTGAACATCGCGGGCATGCAGGTCGCCCGTGCCGAGGAGCACGGTGAGGCGCTGGCCGTCCTCACGGTCGACGCCGAGGTTCCGGCGAACGTCCTCGCGGACATCGCGGCCGAGATCGGCGCCGTTTCCGCGCGCACCGTCAGCCTGGGCTGACCGGTACCAGGCACGGAGAAGGGCCCGGGGGACTTCCCTCGGGCCCTTCTCCGTGTTCGGTCGGCCGTAGGTCGGGGCGGGTCCGGGTCCCTGCGGGGCTTGTCCCCTACCCGCCCTCCCACCGTTCCCCGGGGCTCCGCCCCGGACCCCGCGTCTCAAGCGCCGGCGGGGCTGGAGGGTGGGGGCTCCGGCCCGGGTCCCGCGCGTCAAGCGCCGGCGGAGGTGGAGGGTGGGGGCTCCGGCCCGGGTCCCGCGCCTCAAACGCCGGCGGGGCTGGAGGGGCGCCCGGCGGGGCTGGATACGTCCGTCGGGGTCGGGGTGGCGATGGGTCGCAGCAGGGTTGCGGCGAGGAGGGCCGCTCCGAGCAGCAGCGTGGTGCCGGTCCAGGCCGCGTACTGCATTCCGTGGACGAAGGCCTCCCGGGCCAGGGCCAGCAGCTGGCCGCCCGCCTCCCCGCCGATCCGGTGGGCGACGGCCACGGCTCCGCCCAGGGTCTCCCGGGCGGCCGGGTCGGCGGCGGCGAGGTCGCCGCGGTAGACCGCGGTGCCCAGGCTGCCCAGGACCGCCATGCCCAGGGCGCCACCGAACTCCTGGCCGGTCTCCAGCAGGGAGGCGGCGGAACCGGCCTTCTCGGCTGGGGCCGAGGCGAGCGCCATGTCGGAGACCAGGGACATCACGGTGACGATGCCCGAGGCCAGCACCCCGGCACCCGCCAGCAGCAGCCACAGCGAGTCGGTGCCCAGCAGCGTCATCAGGGCGAATCCGGCGGCGGCGAGGACGAAGCCGCCCGCGACGACGAATGCCCGGTCCACCTTCTGGGCCAGGGCCGCGGAGACCGGGGCCGCGGCGCCGATGACGACCGACGGGGCCAGGCTCCACAGGGCGGCCTCCAGGGTGCCCATGCCGAGTACGGACTGCAGGTACTGGGTGGTGAAGTACGCCGAGCCCATCATGGCGAAGGCGGCGATCGTGTTGAGGCCGACGCCGGCGCCGAAGCCGCGGCCCCGGAACAGCGCCCTGGCGACCATCGCGTCCTCACGGGTGCGCTGACGGCGGACGAAGACATATCCGAAGGCCAGGCCGGCGAGCAGGCACCCGAGACGCAGGGGCTCGAAGCCCTCGGCGGCGATCTCCTTGAGCCCGTAGACCACGGGGAGCACGGCCGCCATGGACAACGGCACCGACAGCAGGTCGAAGCGGCCGGGGGCCGGGTCCATGAACTCGGG
Source organism: Streptomyces sp. NPDC053432 (assembly GCF_055585365.1). Lineage (NCBI taxonomy): Bacteria > Bacillati > Actinomycetota > Actinomycetes > Kitasatosporales > Streptomycetaceae > Streptomyces > Streptomyces sp. NPDC053432. The sequence continues at coordinate 207,494 of NZ_JBVJKF010000005.1, read as the reverse complement.
GACCAGTACGGGGACCAGGGCCAGCAGGAGCAGCATCGCGGGCACGTTGACGAGGAAGACGGAGCCCCACCAGAAGTGGTTCAGCATCACGCCGCTGAGCACCGAGCCGAGGGCGATCCCGCCGGTCATGGCCCCGGACCAGATGGCGATGGCCTTGCCGCGCTGCTGGTCGTCCTGGAAGAGGTTGCGGATCAGCGCGAGCGTGGAGGGCATCAGGGTGGCGCCCCCGATGCCGAGCAGCACGCGGGCCGCGATCAGCATCTCCGCGCTGGTGGCGTAGGCGGCGCCCGCCGAGGCGAGGCCGAAGGCGGTGGCACCGATCAGCAGCAGCCTGCGGCGGCCGATCCGGTCGCCGAGCGACCCCATGGTGATCAGCAGGCCGGCGAGGGCGAAGGCGTAACTGTCGAAGATCCACAGCTGCTGGGTGGCGCTCGGGTCAAGCTGCTCGGTGATGGCGGGGATGGCGAAGTAGAGGACGGAGACGTCCATCGAGACCAGGAGCAGGGGCAGCAGGAGGACCGTGAACGCGGTCCATTCGCGGCGGCCGGCGAGTCGCGCGGTGGCGCTGGGGTTCGTCATGAGGAGGAATGTACATTCGTCATAAACGGTTGTCTATGACGGATGTACATGACGCTTGTCTTGGACTTTCGTCTGTGACGTCCGTCTTGCTACGGTGACGCCATGGGACATCGCGAAGATCTGCTTGAAGGCGCCAAGAAGTGCCTGGTCGAGAAGGGATTCGTGCGCACGACGGCGCGCGACATCGTGAAGGCGTCGGGCGCGAACCTGGCCTCGATCGGCTACCACTACGGCTCGAAGGACGCCCTTCTGGCCGAGGCCTTCATCGGCCTGATGCAGGAGATCGGCGACGTCTTCAAGGAGGGGGTGGCGGGCGAGGGCGGCTCGCTCGAGCGGTTCCAAGGGGTCTGGGAGGGCTTCTTGGCCCACCGAGCCGAAGCCGGTCCGGTCTGGTCGGCCAGTGTGGAGGTCGCCTTGGCCGGCGACCGGATGCCGGACCTGCGGGCCATGCTCGCCGCCTCGCAGGCCGAGGGGCGCCGGGGGCTCATCTCGATGCTCACCGGGAACCCGGAGGAGGAGATCACGGAGCGGGAGGAGCGGACGCTCGGGGCCTTCTACCAGGCGCTGCTCAACGGCCTCATGCTCCAGTGGCTCTTCGACCCGGAGTCGGCGGCCAGCGCGGAGGAGTTGACCGAGGGCATGCGGGCCGCCGCCACCGCGGCGCTGGCGCGCCCCGCGGAGTAGCACGCCGGGCGGCCCGAGCAGAGCCGGAACCACCGCCCGGGCCGGACGCCCCCGCATTCGACCGGGGACGAGGGGGAGTCGCGATGGCGGCACGAGCCGTGCGCGGCAGCCGCGGCCCGGCGCGGGTGCCCGCATGGCTGTTCACCGCCGAGGTACCTACGGGACGCCGCCGGCCGGGATCGCGATCCGGCCGCGGGAACTGCCCCTGCCCCCATCGCGCCGCCGCGCGCCTTCGAGGGGGCACGGCCCGGCTGTTCGGGCACTGGGCCGCCTTCCCGGACACCACCTCCTTCGAGGTGACGGCCGGTCACGGTGGGGGAGCGGCTCCTCCCCGACGCTGCGGAGCGGCGCACCGCTCCGGAAGGGGGTCCGCCACCGCTGAGGCCCCGTCAACAGGTGATGACGACCTTGGCGCTCGCGTGTTCCATCTCGAGGTAGCGGATGGCCTCGGCCGCTTCGCTCAGCGGGTAGGTCCGGTCGACGGCCGGAGCGAGCGCACCCCGCTCGACGAGCTCGCTCAGCGCCGCCAGGTTGTCCGCACTCGCCTTCGCCGTCAGGACGTGGATTCGCGCGCCGCCGAAGCGGGACATGAGTTTCCCGCGGATGATGAGGCCCATCGGGCCGAACAGGCTGCCCCCTTCGGACACGCCGCCGCCGGACAGGACCACCGCGCCCGTGGGGGTCGCCGCACGCCGCAGGTCGGCCAGCGTCCGGTTGCCGACCAGGTCGAGCACGAGGTCGTACCGCAGGCCCGTGCGGGTGAAGTCCTCCTGCCGGTAGTCGACGACGTGGTCGGCGCCGAGCGAGCGGACCAGATCCACGTTCCGCGTGCTGCACACGCCGGTCACCTCCGCGCCGAGCGCCTTGGCGATCTGCACGGCGAAGGTCCCCACCCCGCCCGAAGCGCCGTTGACCAGGACGTGCTGTCCCGGCCGCAGCCGCCCCAGATCGCGCAGGCCCATCAGGGCGGTGTTCCCGGCCAGGGGCACCGCCGCGGCCTGCTCGAAGGTCAGGCCGGCCGGTTTCGCGCCCACCACCTGCTGCGGGGCGCGCACGTACTCGGCGAACGCCCCGTCGGCCTCGCCGTACACCTCATCGCCGGGACGCAGGCCGGTGACGCCCCGGCCGACGGCCTCCACCACACCCGCGAAGTCGGTGCCCTGGATCGGCTGTCTGGGTCCGGTCAGCCCGAAGGCCAGGCGTGCCACGTACGGATCGCCGCGCATGACGTGCCAGTCGCGGGCGTTGACCGAGGCCGCGCGCACCCGTACGAGCACCTCGCCGTCGCCGGGGGCCGGGCGGTCGACCTCCTTGAACTCCAGAACGTCGGATGAGCCGTACCGGTCCTGGACGATCGCCTTCATCGGGCCTCCGTAAGTCAGGTGTTCGCGACGTTAGGGGACCCGCGGCCGTACGGGTATCGGGGACCGCCCCTAGGGGCCACCCCGAGCCGGCCCCCGTCGTCAGCCGTGGAGCCGGGACGCCTTGAGGGCCATGTGCAGCAGCAGCCGGTCCTCGCCCTCGTCGAGGTCCAGCCCGGTCAGCTGCTCCACCCGCGAGAGCCGGTAGTACAGGGTCTGCCGATGGATCCCCAGGGCCGCCGCCGCGCGCCCCGCCTGCCCCGCGCAGTCCAGGAACACCTCCGCGGTGCGGGCCAGTTCGCGGTGGGCCGGCTCCAGCAGGGCCCGGGCCGCCGGATCGTCCACGGGGTCGGAGGCGAGGGCGGCCAGCATCCGGTACGGGCCGATGGCCGACCACCGCGCGACCCGGCCGAGCCGGGGCTGCGCCGCGGCCGCGCGGGCCGCCGCGACGGCCTGCTCCCAGGCGGCGGGCAGCGCCCCCAGGCCCCGGATCGGCTCGGCCACACCGGCGGTGGCGAGACGCGCTCCCGGTGCGGCGGCACCCGCGCCCGCTCCGCCCGCCCCGGCTCCGGACGCCCCCGGGAGCAGCCGGGCCACCGCCGCCAGGGCGGGGTCCAGGGCGTCCGGCGAGCGCAGCCGCAACAGCACCGCGAGGTCGCCGCCCCCGGACGCGGCGCCGCCGGCGTCGCCGCCGCCGTCGGCCCCTCCCGCCCCGCGCGGGACCACGCAGACCGCCGCCGCGCCCGGCACCGAGGCCGGGGCCTCCCCGGGCCACGGCGCCACGCACACCGCCGCGTGCAGCCCGTCCCCGCCCGCGCCCAGGGCGAGCCGCAGCGCGGACACCGCCATGTCCTGCTGCCAGCCCCGCCCGGCCGTCAGCACCGCCAGGAACTCCCGCGAGAGGTCGGCGCCCGCCTTCGCCTCCTCGGCGAGCAGGACCCCGATCCGCTGGGCGACCTCCATGGCCGCGTCCAGCGCCGCGGCGCTCGGGCCGGGATCCTGGTCGAGGAGCCACACGTACCCCTGCACGATGCCCCGGTAGCGCACCGGAAGGCAGATCCGCCCCCGGAAGACCCCCGCGTCGGGCGCCGCCGGGATCCGGACGGGCCCGGTGGCGCGGGCGATGCCGAACCCCTCGAACCAGGACCGGACGGCCGCCGTCGACTGCCGCGTGAGGATCGACCGGGTCCGGACCGGGTCCATCGCGGCGTCGTCCTCGCTGTCGTGCGCGCCGAAGGCGATGAGGCGGAAGTCCCGGTTCTCCAGCGTCGCCGGGGCGCCGAGCAGCGCCGAGATCTCGTCCACCAGGTCCTGGTAATCGCCCTTCACCCGGACATTCTCCCACCCGTCGCGCGGCTCTTCAGACAGATGTATGAGATCCGGGACACGGATGCGTGACAGCTGTCGATGGCAGAGCATCGAAGCGATCCTTAGGTTTCACGGTGGTTTTACTTGAGCTTTTCTTCTGCCACCCGCTGGAGGTGCCCCCGTGCTGGGTCCCGTGATCCTCGCCGCTTCGCGCAGCGACAAGATGCGCCGAATCGTCTCTGCCGCCCCGGTGACCAAGCCCGTGGTGAACCGGTTCATCCCCGGTGAGACGGTCGAGCAGGTGATCCCGATCGTCGAGGACCTCACGCGCAGCGGCCTGGAGGTCACCCTCGACGTCGTCGGCGAGGACATCACCGAGGTGGCCCAGTCGTACGCCGCCCGTGACGCCTACCTCCGGCTCATCGAGCACCTCGCGGTCCTCGGCCTCGGCGAGACCGTCGAGATGTCCGTGAAGCTGTCGATGTTCGGCCAGGCGCTGGAGGGCGGCCACGAGCTCGCCCTCGCCAACGTCCGCCCGGTCGTCGAGGCCGCCGCCGCCATCGGGACCACCGTGACCCTCGACGCCGAGGACCACACCACCCTCGACTCGATGTTCGCCATCCACGAGGAGCTGCGCCGGGACTTCCCGCAGACCGGCTGCGTGATCCAGGCGTACCTCTTCCGCACCGAGGCCGACGCCCGGCGCCTCGCCGCCGCCGGCAGCCGCGTCCGGATCGTGAAGGGCGCCTACAAGGAGCCCGCCGAGGTCGCCTACCAGGACAAGGCCGAGATCGACAAGGCCTACGTCCGGATCATGAAGATCCTGATGGAGGGCGAGGGCTACCCGATGATCGGGTCGCACGACCCGCGCCTGATCGCCATCGCGCAGGAGCTCGCCCGGGCCGCCGGGCGCAAGCTGGACGAGTACGAGTTCCAGATGCTCTACGGCATCCGCAGCGAGGAGCACCTGCGGCTCGCCGCCGAAGGACACCGGATGCGCGTCTACACCGCGTACGGGACGGACTGGTACGGCTACTTCATGCGCCGCCTCGCGGAGAAGCCCGCCAACCTCCTCTTCTTCCTCCGCTCGATGATCACCAAGAACTAGTCCAGAACCAGGTCAAGGAGTTAGCAGAGCCATGGACGCAGTGACCCAGGTCCCCGCTCCGGTCAACGAGCCGGTCCACTCGTACGCCCCCGGCAGCGCCGAGCGCGCGCGTCTCGAAGCGCAGCTCAAGCAGCTGTCCGAGAACCCGATCGACCTCCCGATGACGATCAACGGCGTCAAGCGCATGGGCGGCGGCGAGCGCTTCGACGTGGTCCAGCCCCACGACCACAAGTCGGTCATCGGCACCTACGCCAACGCCACCGAGGCCGACGCGCAGGAGGCCGTCGACGCGGCCCTGGCCGCCGCCCCGGCCTGGCGCGCGATGTCCTTCGACGACCGCGCCGCGATCATCCTGCGCGCCGCCGAGCTGCTGGCCGGCCCGTGGCGCGAGAAGCTCGCCGCCTCGACGATGCTGGGGCAGTCCAAGACCGCGCAGCAGGCCGAGATCGACACTCCCTGCGAGCTCGTCGACTTCTGGCGCTTCAACGTCCACTTCGCCCGCCAGATCCTGTCCGAGCAGCCGGTCGCCAACTCCGCCGGCGTGTGGAACCGCAGCGACCACCGCCCGCTGGAAGGTTTCGTCTACGCGATCACGCCGTTCAACTTCACGGCCATCGCCGGCAACCTGCCGACCGCCCCCGCCCTCATGGGCAACGTGGTGGTCTGGAAGCCCTCCCCGACGCAGACCCACTCCGCGGTGCTCCTCATGGAGCTCCTGGAGGAGGCCGGCCTGCCGAAGGGCGTCATCAACCTGGTGACGGGCGACGGCATCGCGGTCTCCGAGGTGGCCCTGAACCACCCCGAGCTCGCGGGCATCCACTTCACCGGTTCGACCAAGACCTTCCAGTACCTGTGGAAGACGGTCGGCAACAACATCGAGAAGTACAGGTCCTACCCGCGCCTGGTCGGCGAGACCGGCGGCAAGGACTTCGTCGTCGCGCACCCCTCCGCGGACCGCGCGATCCTGAAGACCGCCCTGACCCGCGGCTCCTTCGAGTTCCAGGGCCAGAAGTGCTCGGCGTCCTCGCGCGCCTACATCCCGGCCTCGATCTGGAACGACGGCTTCAAGGAGGCCTTCGCGGCCGAGGTCGACGGCATCGCCATGGGTGACGTCCGCGACCTGACCAACTTCATCGGCGCCGTCATCGACGAGCGGGCCTTCGCGAAGAACAAGGCCGCGATCGACCGTGCGAAGGCCGACCCGACCTGCGAGATCATCGCGGGCGGCACGTACGACGACTCGGAGGGCTACTTCGTCCGCCCGACCGTCATCGCGTGCACCGACCCGGAGAACGAGGTCTTCACGACCGAGTACTTCGGCCCGATCCTCGCGGTCCACGTCTACGAGGACGCCGACTTCGACGCGATGCTGGCCCAGATGGAGTCCGTCTCGGCGTACGCCCTGACCGGCTCGATCATCGCCGCCGACCGCTACGCGGCGGCGGACGCGATGGAGAAGCTGCGCTTCGCGGCGGGCAACTTCTACATCAACGACAAGTCCACGGGCGCCGTGGTCGGCCAGCAGCCCTTCGGCGGCGGCCGTGCCTCGGGCACGAACGACAAGGCCGGCGCGGCGACCAACCTCCAGCGCTGGACCTCGACCCGCTCCATCAAGGAGACCCTGGTCCCGCCGACCGAGTACGGCTACCCCCACATGGGCTGACCGCCCCCGCAGAACCCCGCCCCCGCTCCGGTACCCCCAAGTCCGGAGCGGGGGCGGTCCCATGTCCGGGAGCGACAACTCCTGCTAGCCTGAGCCCGGTTGTCGTGTACGGCGACACGCTCCACGACTCGGGCCCGGCTTCCCGAGGGAGCCGAGGGCTCTGACGAGTTCCCGTACGGGTGGGATGAATGCCAGGAGATACGAGACCTCTACGCGTCCGTGCCGGGACGACGCCCGGGGAGACGTATGTCCAGGCGCACCGACAACCGCCACCGCGTGGCGACCATCTGCCGTGAAGCCACCGGTCTGCCGCACCACACCTGCCTCGAGTGGGCCGAAGCCGGCCTGATCACCCGCCACCGGCCGGTGCCCGACGCGGCCCACCCGGCCCAGCGCGCCTTCGAGGCGAGGGTCGCGCTGACCGCGGGCGACGCCCTGCGCGACGGACAGCTCGACGGGGCTGTCTTCGGTGTCGTCGCCGCAGCACCGACGGCGGGCGGACTCTCCCTCAGGCTCCACGACCAGATGGCCCGGAGGCTCCTTACCGAGCTGCTGCCCCGCCTCGACGAGAGCTACGGGGGGCTGCGCGGCGTGCCGGGCCTGCGGGTCACCGCCGACCGGCGGGGGCCGGTCCTGCGGGACGCCGCCGGGGGCGGTTCCGTCCGCATCCAGGGGCTCTCCGGTTCCTGGCGGCTTCCGGACGACGGCGACGGGCTGCGGTACGTGGGTCGCATCGCACCCAGGGAGCCGCATGAGGCGGAGCAGGAGGAACTCCACTACTGGACGGGCACCGCGATGGCCGGACCGGACCCCGCCTCCCGCGACCACCTGCTCAGTCGGCTGCTCCGCCGCCCCCGGCTGGTCAACCGGACGGGGACCGCCCACGGCTGGGTGAACTCCTACTGCCACCAGTACCAGGACCTCGTGCTGGAGTGGTGCTGCGCGCCGGGCGCTCCCGCGATGGAGCAGCGTCTGCGGCGCAGTGGTCTCGCCGCGCCCCCGGACGGGACTCCCCCCGAACCGGCGGTGCGGGCCGGCCGTCCCGGGGTGATCCGGCTCGGGGCTGCCGAGGTGACCGTTCGGTGCATGGACTTCGCACACGCCGGCGGGGAGATCGCCGAGATCACCGCGTCGATCGAGCGGAGGTACGGGTGATGCTGACCGCCGCGATCGTGACGGCCGCCGTGCTCGGTGTGGCCAAGGTGGTGCGGGACTGGCTCATCCTGCGACAGGTGCGGGCGGCGATGGACGCCTGTGCGCCGGAGGACCGGGTGCGGATCGGGATGCGGCTCGCCGAGGCCCTCGGCGGCGGGCAGGCCGCCGTGGCCCCGGAACCGCCCGCCGGAGAGGACGTCAGACCTCCACGATGACCTGGTCGAGGGACTTGCGGACCAGGTCCGGGACCTGGCAGTCGTCCGCCGGGTAGCCGACCGGGATCACCGCGAAGGCCTTCTCGTTCTCCGGGCGCTCCAGTACCCGGGAGAGGAAGCGCATCGGGCTCGGTGTGTGGATCAGCGCCGCCAGGCCCGACAGGTGGAGGGCCGACAGCAGCATGCCGACCGCTATGCCGACCGACTCGTCCACGTAGTAGTGCTTGCGCTTCGTGCCGTCCGGGCCGAGCCAGTAGCGCTGCTGGAAGACCACGATCAGGGCCGGGGCGTCCGTGAGGTGGGTCTTCACGGCGTCCGTGCCGAGGGGGCGCAGGGCCGCGAGCCATTCGTCGCCGAGTCGGCCGTCGTAGGAGAGCTCCTCCTCCTGCTCGGCGGCGGCGCGGATCCGCTCCCGTACGGCGGGGTCCTTGACCAGGACGAAGGTCCACGGCTGCTGGTGCGCCCCGGACGGAGCGGTCGCGGCGCACGCGATGGCGTCGCGGACCACCTGCTCGGGCACGGGGTCGGGGGAGAAGTGGCGTACGGTCCTGCGCTCGTCCATCCGCGCCCGCAACTCGGCGGCGCGCGCCAGGGATTCCTCGCCGGGCATCCGTGCGGGGCGGTAGGGGGCGGGTCGGTACGGCAGGCCGTGGATCGGGGTCCACGCTTCGGCATCGGGCGACATGGGGCGAGTCTGCCGGGGCAATGGTCCAGACCGCCAGAGCCGCGTCGGCCCGAAGGCGGCCGGTGTACGGCGTTCCGCGTCCGCAATGCGGTCGCCTCGGTCGCCCTTGGTACGGTCCCGGGATGAGCGACTGGGACGCGGAGGCCGTACGAGCCCGGCTGCGCGAGAAGGCGGGGGCCCCTGGAGCGCCGCGCCGGAGCCACGGGTACGTGCTGGAGGCCGCCCTCCCGGAATCCGTGGTGCGTGCCTTCGAGGAGGAGCACGCGATCCGCCTGCCGGCCGCCTACCGGGGCTTCCTCGTGGCCGTCGGCGACGGGCCCGCCGGCCCCGGGTACGGGCTCATGCCGCTGGCCACCCCGCGTCCGGACGCCGATGAGGACGGCGCCGCGGAGGCGGAGTGGCAGGACGACCGCGGGCCGGGCCGCCTCGCCGCGCCCTGTCCGGTCACGGAGCCCCGGCCGTTCGACGCGGACCGGAGGTTCGACGCGCGCGAGGGGCTGACCCGGGGCACGCTCGTCCTCGCCGACCAGGGCTGCGGCACGTACTCCCGGCTCGTGGTCACCGGCCCCCGGGCGGGCCAGGTCTGGCACGTGGACCAGGACTTCGGGAGCTGCGTGCCCGAGAGCCCGGACTTCCGCGCCTGGTACACGGCATGGCTGGAGCGGTGACGGACACGCGGACCGCGCCCGCGCCCGCTCCTGCGGCACGGCACTAGCTTCCGCTGATGCTGGGGGCGCCCGTCTCGATGTGGCCCGTGTAGCGGCGCGACCAGGTGCCGTCGGAGTCGGCGAGGATCGTGAAGTCGTACCAGCCGTTGCTGTACGCCACCGCGTTGAAGTAGTCCTCGGTGGAGGAGTTCGCCGGGACGGTGTAGGTCCACGGGCCGTCGGTGCGGTAGGCGTTCGAGCGGACCGTGAAGGTGACCGGCGAGGCCGAGGCGTTCGTCATCCTGAACCAGATCGCCGTCCTGCCCGTGCCCGCCTCGACGGCGAAGCGGGCCGCGACCTCCAGGGACTTGCCCGGCTTCGTGGCGTCGCCGAGGAAGCGCCGCAGGAAGCGGTTCGGGCCGTACATCGAGATGTCGTACTTGCCGGAGCCGCTGCCCAGCCCGATGTTGAAGTAGTCGGTCGAGGTGGCGCCCGGGTCGACCGTGTACTGCCAGGCGGCCGTGTCCCGGTACTGGTGCGGGTGGATCGAGAAGTGCGCCGGCCGCTTCGCCTCGGCGCCCTGGTTGGTCATGGAGAACCAGGCCAGGATCTTGCCGGCCGCGCCGAACTCCAGCCGGTCCATGTTGCCGTTCACCTGGTACGGCAGGGCCCGCGCGGGGCGGGTGCCGGGCTCCTGGGCCGGGAGGGCGTTGTCCTGCGGCGCCGGGTTGGGCAGCGGGCCGCAGGTCGACTGGCCGATGACCTTGGCCGTGCCGGGCAGGCCCGCGGGCACCCCGTAGACCGGGTGCGCGAAGTCGAACACGCCGGTCAGGTCGCCGACGACCTTGCGGCGCCAGGCACTGATGTTCGGGCAGGTGGCGGGGGTGCCGAGGGCAGCCGTCCACGTCTCCATGAAGCGCAGTACGGAGGTGTGGTCGAAGACCTCGGAGCTGACCCAGCCGCCCCGCGTCCACGGCGACATCACGATCATGGGGACACGGAAGCCCAGCCCGACGGGGATGCCGTCGATGTACTCGCCGGGGGTGCCCGGCGGGGCGACCGGCGGCGCCACGTGGTCGAAGAACCCGTCGTTCTCGTCGTAGTTGAGGAACAGCACGGTGGAGTCGAAGACCTCCGGGTTCGCGGCGAGTGCCCGGTAGACCAGGTCCACGAAGTGCGCGCCGTCGCCGGGCGGGGCGTACGGGTGCTCGGAGAAGGCCTCGTTCGCCACCACCCAGGAGACCTGCGGGAGGGTCCCGGCGACGACGTCGGCGCGGATGGCGGCGGCGATGTCGTCCGGGGTCGAGCCGGTCACCTTCGGCACGGAGCCCATGCCGCGGTCCCACAGCGGGTCGCCCGGCCTGGCGTCGGTGAACTTCTTGAAGTAGGCGAGCCCGTTGTCCCCGTAGTTGTCCTGGGCGTTCTGGTAGACCTTCCAGGTCATGCCGGCCCGCTGGAGGGCTTCCGCGTACGTCTCCCAGGTCAGCCCGGACTCGTCGCCGCCGTCCTTGCTGCCCGCGTCGACCTTTCCGCTCCACAGGAAGGTGCGGTTCGGGCCGGTCGCGCTGAGCGTGGAGCAGAAGTAGGCGTCGCAGATCGTGTAGTTGTCGGCGAGCCCGTAGTGGAAGGGGATGTCCCCGCGGTCGAGGTAGCCGAGGGTGTGGGTCTTGCCGACGGCGGTCACCCAGTTGTCCATCCGGCCCTTGTTCCAGGCGCCGTGCTGGGAACTCCAGCTGTGCGGGAGGTCGCCGGTGCACTGGGCGAGGGTCTCGCTGTCCGCCCCGCCGGCCGGCGGGGTGGAGGACAGCTTGAACGGGTACTGCCGGGCGCCCCAGTTGTACTGGTTGAAGGTGCCCCAGCCGCCGGGGATGTTGCCGGCGGCGCGGTCGCCGAACCCGCGGACACCCTTCAGCTTGCCGAAGTAGTGGTCGAAGCTGCGGTTCTCCTGCATGAGGATCACGACGTGCTTCACATCGGTGATGGTGCCCGTCGCGGCGGCCGCGGCCGCCGTCGCCGGCAGGAGCGGGGGCAGGGCGGCCCCGGCCACCAGCCCCGCGCCGATTCCCACGAAACCTCTGCGGCTGATCGGTGTCACTGAGTCCTCGCCTCCAACTCCAGTGCCCCGTTGGCACATTGACGCACAGAGTGGCGGCAGCCGATGCAAAGGTCTACATCCGTGCGGTAAGAACTCGGTGAACATCCGGTTGGCCTGATTCAGTCGTCGATCCGCACGAGCATCTTGCCCAGATTGTCCCCACGGAACATGCCCAGGAAGGCGTCCACCGTGTGATCGAAGCCCTGCACAACGGTGGTGTCGGTGCCGATCCGGCCGCTGCGCAGGTGCGGGACGAGGAAGTCCTCCAGCTCGTCCTGGAGATTGGTGTGATTGCGAACCAATACCCCTTCCAGCCGCAGTGACTTGTGTACGACCTCGAAGAGGTTGCGGGGCGCGGCCGGGGACCGGTCGCCGTTGTACATCGACAGGGCGCCGACCCAGGCGATCCGCCCGTACTCGCGCAGCACGTCGATCGCGCCCTCCAGGTGCTCCCCGCCGACGTTGTCCACGTAGACGTCGATGCCGTCGGGGGCGGCCTTCGCGAGCTGCTCGCCGACCGGCCCGTCGTGGTAGTCGAAGGCCGCGTCGAAGCCCAGCGTCCGGGTGAGGTGGCGGACCTTCGCCGCCGAGCCGGCGCTGCCGATGATCCGGCGGGCGCCGAGCAGCCGGGCGATGCGGCCGGTGGCCGTGCCGACCCCGCCGGCCGCGGCGGAGACGAAGAGGTCCTCGCCCTCGCGCAGGGCCGCGGTCCGGGTCAGCGCGGCGTACGCGGTCAGGCCGGTGCCGCCGAGGATGGAGAGGTACGCCTCCAGCGGGACGCCCTCGTGGCCGCGCAGCCTGCGCGTGCCGTCGGTGCCCAGGGTGACCAGGGCGTGCGTGCGCCAGCCCGAGCGGTGGAAGACCAGGTCGCCCTCGGCCAGGCCCGGGTCGCGGGAGGCGATCACCCGGCCGACGGAGCGCCCTTCGAGGGGGGTTCCGAGCGCGAAGCCGCCCTCGCCGCCGTCCATCAGCCCTCGGTGGTACGGGTCCACGGAGAGGAGCAGGTTCCGCACGAGGGCGGTGCCGGGCCCCGGCTCGGGGACGGGGGTGCGGACGTACGTGAAGTCGGCGGCTGTGGGGAAGCCGGTCGGGCGGGCGATCTGGTGGACGGCGTACGCGGTGGTGTTCGTGGTCATGGCGCAGACGCTAGGAAGGAATCACCGGGCCGGGCAGAGGGTTGGGCTCATGGAAGCGGCACATCCATGAACAGCGCTCATAGAACGAGGTGAAGGCCATGACAGCCGGCCAGTTGGCGCCGCAGGAACTGCGGGTCCTGGTCGCCGTCGCCGACAGCGGCGGCTTCTCCGCCGCGGCGGTCGCGCTCGGCCTCACCCAGTCGGCCGTCTCGCACTCCGTGCGCGGCAGCGAGGGCAAGCTCGGCGCGGTCCTCTTCGAGCGCGGCCGCGGCGGAGCCTCGCCCACCGCCGCGGGGGAGCGGGCCGTCGGCCACGCCCGCCGGATCCTGAGGCAGTACGAGGTGATGGGCGCGGAGGTGCGCGGCGCGGCCCGCGGCGCGGACCCGGTGGAGGGCGTGCTCCGCATCGCCGCCTTCCGCAGCGCGGCCCTGCACCTGCTGCCGCCCGCCCTGGAACGGCTCACCGCCCGCCACCCCGGCATCCGCCCCGAGGTCAGGGTGGTCCGGGAGATCGGGCCGGGCACGGCGGGGGAGGTCGCCGCCGGCCGCGCGGACCTCGGCATCGCGACCCTGGGCGCCGCGCAGGGACTGCCGCCGGGCCTGCTGAGCGGGGTGCTGGTGGAGGAGGCGTACGCCCTGGTGCACCCGGCGGGGCACCCCGAACCGAAGGCGCTGCCCCTGATGGACTGGGACGAGAACTGCGGCTCGTACACCCGTGCCTGGTGGCTGGCGCAGGACTGGATCCCGCGGGCCACCGTCAAGGCGGAGGACGACGCGATGGTGCTGACCATGGTCGGCCGCGGGCTCGGCATGGCGATCATGCCCGAGCTGTCCCTCCGGGAGGCGACCGACGCCGTGGACGTCACCTGCCTGGGCCCCGGGGGGCCGGTGAGAAGCGTGGGATACGTCACCACCCCGGAATCGGCCGCAACCTTCGCCGTAAGGGCTCTGATCAGGGAACTCCGCTCCGGGAGCAGCTGAAAACGGAGCCTTCGGAGCGGCCTTCCGGGCCGCCCGGCGTCTCAGATAGTAGGAAGTCCGAGTAATTGCGGAGACAGACAGCGGGAGCTGCCCTAGCTTGGTAGGAGCCGAACGTCTCGCCGATCCGGCGAATGGCGGTAGAGGGCGCGCGCCCCGGCAGGCAACCCCTGCGGCGCACTGCTCCCCGCCTCTTCCGGCGCCTTGAAGGAACCCCTCATCCGTGGCCCCGCCACGCCGTGATCTCAAGGAGTCGATCACCCATGAAGACCACCACCGCCACCGCATCCCGCCGCGTCCGCCGCTCCTCCACGGCCGACGCCGACCGCAAGAACGCCGCAGCCGCCCTGCAGCGCGCGCTCGACCGCCGTGACAACGGCGGAGCGACCGGTCACTGATCAACCCGCTCATCCGACATATTGCGCCACGCGTCCACATGGCGGACGCAATATGTCTGAGGGCTGGGACAGGGAGTACGGTTTCGCCATGTCGACCAGCATCAATCTCGCAGTGATCCCCGGTGATGGCATCGGCCAGGAAGTCGTGGCTCAGGGCCTCAAGGTCCTTACCGCGGTCCTGCCCCAGGATGTGAAGCTGGAGACCAAGGAATACGACCTCGGCGCCCAGCGCTGGCACCGCACCGGTGAGACCCTCCCGGACGAGGAGCTCGAAGCCCTCAAGCACCACGACGCGATCCTGCTGGGCGCCATCGGCGACCCCTCGGTCCCGTCCGGCGTGCTGGAGCGCGGTCTGCTGCTGAAGCTCCGCTTCGCCTTCGACCACTTCATCAACCTGCGCCCCTCGAAGCTCTTCCCGAACACGGCCACCCCGCTGGCCGGCCGTCCGGAGATCGACTTCGTCGTGGTCCGCGAGGGCACCGAGGGCCCGTACACCGGCAACGGCGGCAGCCTGCGCACCGGCACCCCCGCCGAGGTGGCCACCGAGGTCAGCATCAACACCGCGTACGGTGTCGAGCGCGTCGTCCGTGACGCGTACGAGCGGGCCAACGCCCGTCCCCGCAAGAAGCTGACCCTGGTCCACAAGAACAACGTCCTCGTGTACGCGGGCCACATGTGGAAGAACATCTTCGACAAGGTCGGCCAGGAGTACCCCGAGGTCACCACCGACTACCTGCACGTCGACGCCGCGACGATCTTCTTCGTCACCCAGCCCGAGCGCTTCGACGTCATCGTGACGGACAACCTCTTCGGTGACATCCTCACCGACCTGGCCGCCGCCGTGACCGGCGGAATCGGCCTCGCCGCCTCCGGGAACATCAACCCGACCGGCGCGTTCCCGTCCATGTTCGAGCCCGTCCACGGCTCGGCCCCGGACATCGCGGGCACCGGCAAGGCCGACCCGACCGCGACGATCCTCTCCGTGGCCCTCCTGCTGCGCCACCTGGGCTACGAGGCCCAGGCCGCCCGCATCGAGGACGCGGTCTCCGCCGACCTCGCGGAGTGCGACGGCACCTTCCGCTCCACCGACGCCATCGGCGACGCACTCGCCGCGCGAGTAGCCGGCTGACCCGGCTGCACCACTCCAGGAAGCCGTCGGGTCACACAGGCGACCCGGCGGCTTTTCCTGCGCGGCCCCGGGTGCCACCATCTCCCTGGGCCGCTGTCCCCGCTTCTCCGAAGTCCTCGCGCGCGCGATAATCGAACGCGAGGCCGCGGAATGCGGGGAAGCTCGGACGTCCTAGTACGCCGTGAGCGCGGTCCGCCATACACAACCGGTGAAGGACAAGCACTCATGACGACGCCCACGATCGAGCTCAAGCCCTCCTCGCACCCGCTGTCCGACGCGGAGCGCGAGGCGATCCTGGCCAGCCCCGGCTTCGGCCGCCACTTCACCGACCACATGGTGACGATCAAGTGGACCGAGGGCCGCGGCTGGCACGACGCAGAGCTGGTCCCGTACGCGCCGCTGTCGATCGACCCGGCGAACATGACGCTGCACTACGCGCAGACCATCTTCGAAGGCCTCAAGGCGTACAAGCAGCCCGACGGCACCGTCGCCACCTTCCGCCCCGAGGCCAACGCCGAGCGCTTCCAGGCCTCCGCGCGCCGCATGGCCATGCCGGAACTGCCGACCGAGCTGTTCATCGCCGCCTGCGACGCCCTCATCCAGCAGGACCGGGCCTGGGTCCCGGACTCCGGTGAGGCCTCCCTGTACCTGCGGCCCTTCATGTTCGCCTCCGAGGTCGGGCTCGGTGTCCGCCCGGCCAACGAGTTCCTCTTCATCGTGATCGCCTCACCCGCCGGCGCGTACTTCCCCGGTGGCGTGAAGCCGGTCTCCGTCTGGCTCTCCGAGGACTACGTCCGCGCCGTCAAGGGGGGCACCGGCGCGGCCAAGACCGGAGGCAACTACGCGGCGTCGCTGGTCGCCCAGGCCCAGGCGGCCTCGCACGGCTGCGACCAGGTGGTCTGGCTCGACGCCGTCGAGCACCGCTGGATCGAGGAGATGGGCGGGATGAACCTGTACTTCGTGTACGGCGACCGCATCGTCACCCCCGAGCTCACCGGCTCGCTCCTGCCGGGCATCACCCGCGACTCCCTCCTCACCATCGCCCGCGACCTCGGCTACACCGCCGAGGAGGGCCGCCTGACCACCGAGGACTGGGAGCGGGACAACGCGAACGGCACCCTCACCGAGGTCTTCGCCTGCGGCACCGCGGCCGTGATCACCCCGGTCGGCTCGGTCAAGTCCGAGCGCTCCAACTGGATCCAGGGCGACGGCGAGCCGGGCGAGGTCACCATGAAGCTCCGCAAGGCCCTCCTGGACCTCCAGACGGGCCACGCCGCCGACACCCACGGCTGGATGCATCCGCTGGGCTAGTGCGTCCTCCCCCTCACGACCCGAAGGCCCCCCGCGCGATTGCGGGGGGCCTTCGGGTCGTGAGGGGGAGCGGGGCGGGGGCGTGGTCGGGGCTACTCGTCCGCCTCGTCCTCGTGCTTCTCGCGCTCCTGCTTCGTCCCGTCCGGGCCGAGACCCACCAGGACATCACCGAAGGCGTGGGCCAGGCCTGCGGCACCCTTGACGATCTTGCCCGCGACGTATGCGAGTTCTTCCACGACGTCTCCCCGTGTCGTTCGTGGCGGCCCTGTCCCGTTCGGCCGCCGTCGTCCAGGTAGACGCCACCACGGGCCCGACGGTTGAACGCCGAGGCAGAACCGCGGAACCCGGAGGGGGCCGGCTCAGGCGGCGGCGGCCGCCGGCTCCGGCTCCTCCGCGGCGGGGGCGGCCGCGGGGGCGGTGCGGGCGGTCAGGACCGTGTACACCAGGCCGCCGACCAGGCCGGAGAGGATGAAGGAGCAGTCCACCCCGCCGGTCAGGGCCAGCAGCGGGCCCTCGTAGAAGGGGGTGGTCACCGCGAGCAGGCCGACCCCGGCGCCGATGGCCCAGGAGACGGTGGCGGCGAGGTTCCAGCCGCCGCGGTACCAGTAGATCCCGCCGACCGAGCGGCGGTTGAAGACCTGGAGGGCGTCGGCGTCGTACCGGCCGCGGCAGCGCACGAAGCCGATCAGGGTGATCACGGCCCAGGGGGTGCCGATCGCGGTCAGCAGCAGCACGAACGAGGTCATCGCGGACTGGACGTCCCACTCGAAGGAGCCGAAGAAGACGAACGCGGTGGCGACGGCCGCGGCGATCACGGTGGCCTTGGTGCGGGTGGCCCTGGGGACGATCGCGTCCAGGTCGAGGCCCATGGAGTAGAGCATCAGCCCGGCGTTGCCCACCGAACCGGCCGCGGCGGCGGCGAGCAGGGGGATCAGGTACCAGAACGGCGCGGCCTCGACGAGGGGCCCGGCGTAGTCGGCGCCGGCCTTGGCGGCGAGGGCGGTGTAGGTGCCGAAGAGCTGCGGGACCAGGAGCCCGATCAGCAGGCCCAGACAGGTGGCCCAGAAGACCTTGCGGGAGCTGTGGGCGCGGGGGGAGATGTAGCGCGTGTAGTCGCCGAGCAGGGTGATGAAGGCGACGGGGCCGCTGAGACCCGCGGCGACGGCCGCGAGCAGCCAGGTCGGCCAGAAGGAGCCGAGGAGGAGGGGGGTCTCCGGCGGCGCGGCGGTGGTGAAGCCGGGGGCGTAGGCGTAGATCCCGATGGCCAGCAGCACCACCATGCCGATGGACAGGACCTTGCTCATCCGGAGCAGCAGTCGGTAGCCGAAGACGGCCCCGACGACGGTACACGCGGCGAGTACGCCGTACATCGCGGCCCGCGAGACGCCGGTGTCGGGCAGTCCGGTGAGGCGGGACAGTACGCCGACCATGACGTCGCCGCCGATCCACAGCGTCAGCGCGGTGTAGCCGAGGGCGAGCAGCAGGCCCACGACCGACCCGACCAGCCGCCCGCGGACGCCGAACTGGGCGCCGCTGGACGTCGACAGGTTGGTGGCCGTCCGCAGGGAGACCAGCGCCAGCGGCGCGGTGAAGGCTATGCCGACGAGGGTGCCGGTCACGATGGCGGTGACCGAGGGCCACAGGCCCAGTCCGAAGGACGGGGGCAGCCAGCCGAAGACGATCACGCCGAGGCAGAGGTTGGAGCCGAGGAGGATCGAGATCAGGTCACGGGGACCGCTCGTCCGCTCCTCCTCCGGAATGGTGTCGACTCCGCGCTGTTCGATGGGCATGGGGGGACTCCCTTGGCAGGGCGGGGGGTGGTTGCATATGCGTTTGAGTGACACTCAATGTGACTTACTGCCTGGTCCCAGGTCAATGATTCCTTGCGAGGAAATGAAGAGTTAGAGTGATGCTCTAACCCATCGACTCAAGAGGTGGTGGATCGGCATGCGGCTGACCCCTACGGAGCGCGACCGGCTGCTGCTCCGCGGCGCTGCTGAACTGGCCAGGGCCCGGCGGGCCCGGGGCCTGCGGCTCAATGTCCCCGAGGCCACCGCGCTGATCGCGGACACGGTCTGCGAGGCGGCGCGCGACGGCAAGCGGCTGGCGGAGGCGATCGAGGAGGCCCGCAGCGTGCTGGGGGCGGACGACGTCCTCCCCGGCGTGGCCGACGTGGTCACCGAGGTGCACGTGGAGGCCGTCTTCGACGACGGTTCGCGTCTCGCGGTGGTCTCGTCGCCCATCCGGGGCGCGGTACCGCTCGGCGACGACGCCCCGGGCGCGGTCGTGCCCGGCCCCGGCGTCCCCCAGCCGGAACCCGTGCTCCACCTGCGGGTGCGCAACACCGCCCCCGTGCCGGTGAGCGTCACCTCCCACTTCCACTTCTTCGAGGCGAACCCGCGCCTCGACTTCGACCGCGCCGCCGCCTACGGCATGCGGCTGTGCGTACCGGCCGGCTCGTCCGTCCGGTTCGACCCGCACGGCGAGGGCGAGGTCGGCCTGGTCCCGATCGGCGGCGACCGCATCGCCATCGGCTTCGCGGGCCTGGTCGACGGTCCGCTGGACGCCCCCGGCGCCAAATCGCTCGCACTGAGCAGGGCCGCGGCCTGCGGGTACCTGGGCGCGGCCCAGGAGCCCGGCCCGGACGCCCCGGCCGCCGGCACCGCCGGCACCACCGGCCAGGAAGGAACCCAGGCGTGAGCCGTCAGACCCCCCACACCGACCACAGCGCGCACTGCGCTCCCGGCAGCCGCCACATCGACCCGCACGAGTACGCGGCCGTCTTCGGCCCCCGCGTCGGGGACCGGGTGCGGCTCGGCGACTCCGGACTCACCGTCCGGGTGGAGTCCGACGCGCAGAAGCCCGGCGACGAGTTCCTGGCCGGTTTCGGCAAGACCGCGCGCGACGGCCTGCACCTGAAGGCCGCCGCCGTCCGCGAGACCTGCGACGTCGTGATCAGCAACGTCCTGGTGATCGACGCGGTCCTCGGCATCCGCAAGGTCTCCATCGGCATCCGCGAGGGCCGGATCCACGCCATCGGCCGGGCCGGCAACCCCGACACCCTCGACGGCGTCGACGTCGTCGTCGGCACGGGCACGTCGATCGTCTCGGGCGAAGGCCTCATCGCCACCGCCGGAGCCGTGGACACCCACGTCCACCTGCTCTCCCCGCGCGTCATGGAGGCCTCGCTCGCCGCGGGCGTCACCACGATCATCGGCCAGGAGTTCGGCCCGGTCTGGGGCGTCGGCGTCAACTCCCCGTGGGCGCTGAAGCACGCCTTCAACGCCTTCGACGCCTGGCCCGTCAACATCGGCTTCCTCGCCCGCGGCTCCTCCTCGGACGCCGCCCCGCTCGTCGAGGCCCTCGCCGAGGGCGGCGCGTCCGGCTTCAAGGTCCACGAGGACATGGGCGCTCACACCCGGGCCCTGGACACCGCGCTGCGGGTGGCCGAGGAGCACGACGTACAGGTCGCCCTGCACAGCGACGGCCTGAACGAATGCCTTTCCGTCGAGGACACCCTGCGCGTGCTGGAAGGCCGTACGATCCACGCCTTCCACATCGAGGGCTGCGGCGGCGGGCACGTCCCGAACGTCCTGAAGATGGCGGGCGTGCCGAACGTCATCGGCTCCTCCACCAACCCCACCCTGCCCTTCGGCCGGGACGCGGTCGCCGAGCACTACGGCATGATCGTCTCCGTCCACGACCTCAAGCCGGACCTGCCCGGTGACGCCGCCATGGCCCGCGACCGGATCCGCGCGGGCACCATGGGCGCCGAGGACGTGCTGCACGACCTGGGCGCGATCGGCATCACCTCCTCCGACGCCCAGGGCATGGGCCGGGCCGGTGAGACCGTACGCCGGACCTTCGCCATGGCCGCCAAGATGAAGGGCGAGCTCGGCCCCCTGGAGGGCGACGGCGAGGGCGACGACAACGCCCGCGTGCTGCGCTACATGGCCAAGCTGACCATCAACCCGGCCATCGCCCACGGCCTGGCCCACGAGATCGGCTCCATCGAGGTCGGCAAACTCGCCGACATCGTGCTCTGGCGCCCCCAGTTCTTCGGCGCCAAGCCGCAGCTGGTCCTCAAGTCGGGCTTCCCGGCCTACGGCGTCACCGGCGACCCCAACGCGGCCACCGACACCTGCGAACCGCTGGTTCTCGGCCCGCAGTTCGGCTCGTACGGGGCCACGGCCGCCGACATCTCCGTCGCCTTCGTCTCCGCCGCCGCCGCGGCCCTGGGCGGCGACGAGATGCCGACCCGAAGGCGCCGGGTCGCCGTCCGCGGCACCCGCGGCATCGGCCCCAAGGACCTGCTCCTCAACTCCCGGGTGGGCGCGGTCGATGTGGACGCGCGCAGCGGCCTCGTCTCCCTGGACGGGGAACCGCTGCGCTCCGAGGCGGCCGATTCGGTCTCCCTCAACCGCCTGTACTTCCTCTGAGCAGCCTCGCCCGTCAGCCCGTAAGGACCCCTCATGACCACGAACAAGCCCGTCCACGACGGATTCCGGATGCCCGCCGAGTGGACGCCCCACGAGCGCACCTGGATGGCATGGCCGAGCCCCAACCCCACCTTCACCAACGAGCAGGAGCTCGCCGAGGCCCGCGAGGCCTGGGGAGCCGTGGCCCGCGCCGTGCGCA
Source organism: Streptomyces sp. NPDC053432 (assembly GCF_055585365.1). Classification (NCBI taxonomy): domain Bacteria; kingdom Bacillati; phylum Actinomycetota; class Actinomycetes; order Kitasatosporales; family Streptomycetaceae; genus Streptomyces; species Streptomyces sp. NPDC053432. The sequence goes on along the minus strand of NZ_JBVJKF010000005.1, from coordinate 186,405 downwards.
CGTACGAGCCCGTGACCCTCGTCGTCTCGCCCGGTGACGCCGAGAGCGCCCGCGCCATCGTCGGCGACGACATCCAGCTCGTGGAGCGGGACCTGGACGACGCCTGGATGCGCGACATCGGTCCGACCTTCGTCACCAACGACGCGGGCGAGCTGGCGGCCGTCGACTGGACGTTCAACGGCTGGGGCGCCCAGGAATGGGCCCGCTGGGAGCACGACTCCAAGATCGCCCGGCACATCTCGGACATGGTCGGCACCCGCACCTACAGCACCTCCCTGGTCAACGAGGGCGGCGCCATCCACGTGGACGGCGAGGGCACCGTGCTCCTCACCGACACCGTCCAGCTGGGCAAGGGCCGCAACCCCGACTGGACCCGCGAGCAGGTCGAGCAGGAGATCCACGCCCACCTCGGCACCACCAAGGCGATCTGGCTCCCGTACGGCCTGGCCGGCGACTACGGCACCTACGGCACGCAGGGCCACGTCGACATCGTCGCCGCCTTCGCCCGCCCCGGCGTCGTCATGGTCCACAGCCAGCCCGACCCGGCCCACCCGGACCACGAGCGCTGCAAGACCATCGCGGCCATCCTGCGCGCGTCCACGGACGCCCGGGGCCGGCGGCTGGAGGTCGTGGAGATCCCGGCGCCGACCGTGCTGGAGGAGGACGGGGAGTGGGTGGACTACTCCTACATCAACCACTACCTGTGCAACGACGGCGTCGTCCTGTGCTCCTTCGACGACCCGCGCGACGAGGAGGCCGCGGAGATCTTCCGCGGACTGTTCCCCGAGCGGACGGTGACCCTCGTCGACGCACGTACGATTTTCGCCGGGGGCGGCGGTATCCACTGCATCACCCAGCAGCAGCCGAAGGTCTGACCCGAGGCACCACGTTCGAAGGAGTGACCATGGCGGCGGGCGGAGTACCGGTACGGGCGGCGCGCAAGAACGCGCCCCCGCGCGAGGACGTACTCGTCGCCGCCATGGCCACGATCGCCGAGCGCGGGCTGGAAGGCCTGACCATGGCCGGCCTGGGCCGCGAGGTCGGCATGAGCAGCGGTCACCTCCTCTACTACTTCCGCAGCAAGGACGAGCTCCTGCTGCAGACCCTGGAGTGGAGCGAGGCGGAACTGGGCACCGAGCGGCGCGCGCTGCTGTCCCGGCGCGGCCCGGTGCGGGAGCGGCTGCAGGCGTACGTGGACCTCTACGTGCCCACGCAGGCCCGCGACCCGCACTGGACGCTGTGGCTGGAGGTCTGGAACCGCTCCCAGAACGCGGGCCCCGAGGAACGCGACCGGCAGGCGGCCATCGAAGGCGCCTGGCACCGCGACCTGGTGGCCCTGCTCGCGGAGGGCATCTCGCGCGGCGAGTTCCGCCCGGTGGACCCGGACCGCCTGGCGACCCGCACCCGCGCTCTGCTGGACGGCTTCAGCATCCAGCTGGCCGTGGGTCTGCCGACGGTGAACCGCGAGCAGATCCTGGACCACGTCCGCGAGTTCCTCACGGAAGCCCTCACCCCCCTTCCGTAGGCCGGCGGCCGGGCGTGACCGGCGGGCTACGGCGCCGCAGCCGGGCCTTCGCCCCGACTCCGCGCCTCAACCGCCGGCGGGGCCGGATCGCCCTGCGGGCACCCCTCTCGGCCGGCGGGCCAGGCCGAACGCGGCCCCGCGGCCCGGGCGCTTCCCGGATCCCCGGCGGCGTCTGCGCGGGGGCGGGGGCGGTGCCCGCATGCTGAGATCCCCGTCCATCCGCGGCGAGCGGTATGGCACACTGCGAGCGTGCCTGCTCAGCTCATGATTATCGCCAGCAGCGCGCCGGTCCTCAGTGGCCGCTGAACCGTGGAAGACCTTCGCGGGAAGCGGCCACCGTGCCCCAGACCCGCGCGCAGACCTCTCGCACCCGCGAGAGGTTTTTTCGTTTCCCGGCACCATCCATGCGGGGACGTGGACGCGCGCGATGATGGGGGCAGTGACTGCGGTTTGGCCCTTTGGCGGGCATCCGGAACCACTCATCCGACAGGAGCCAGATCAGCATGACGACGACACCAGAGGCGGCAACCGTGCTGTCCGGGGGCCTGGACGACAGCTTCCACGTCTTCGACACCACCCTGCGCGACGGCGCCCAGCGCGAGGGCATCAACCTCACCGTCGCCGACAAGCTGACGATCGCCCGGCACCTGGACGAGTTCGGCGTGGGCTTCATCGAGGGCGGCTGGCCCGGCGCCAACCCCCGTGACACGGAGTTCTTCGCGCGTGCCCGGGCGGAGATCGACTTCAAGAACGCCCAGCTCGTCGCCTTCGGCGCGACCCGGCGCGCCGGCGGATCGGCCGACACGGACCCGCAGGTGCGGGCCCTGCTGGAGTCCGGCGCCCCGGTGATCACCCTCGTCGCCAAGTCCCACGACCGGCACGTCGAGCTCGCCCTGCGGACCACCCTCGACGAGAACGTGGAGATGGTCCGCGACACCGTCTCCTACCTGGTCGGCCAGGGCCGCCGCGTCTTCGTCGACTGCGAGCACTTCTTCGACGGCTACCGGGCCAACGCCGAGTACGCGAAGTCCGTCGTGCGCGCCGCCCACGAGGCCGGCGCCGACGTCGTCATCCTCTGCGACACCAACGGCGGCATGCTCCCCGCCCAGGTGGCCGCGACCGTCGCCACCGTCCTCGCCGACACCGGCGCCCGCCTCGGCATCCACGCCCAGGACGACACCGGCTGCGCCGTCGCCAACACCCTCGCGGCCGTGGACGCCGGCGCCACGCACGTGCAGTGCACGGCCAACGGCTACGGCGAGCGCGTCGGCAACGCCAACCTCTTCCCCGTCGTCGCCGCCCTGGAGATCAAGTACGGGCGCACGGTCCTCCCCGAGGGCGCGCTGGCCGAGATGACCCGCATCTCGCACGCCATCGCCGAGGTAGTCAACCTCACCCCCTCCACGCACCAGCCGTACGTGGGCCTCTCCGCCTTCGCGCACAAGGCGGGCCTGCACGCCTCGGCCATCAAGGTCGACCCGGACCTCTACCAGCACATCGACCCCGAGCGGGTCGGCAACACCATGCGGATGCTGGTCTCCGACATGGCCGGCCGGGCCTCCATCGAGCTCAAGGGCAAGGAACTCGGCGTCGACCTCAACGGGGACCGCGCGCTGATCTCCCGGGTCGTGGAGCGGGTCAAGGAGCGGGAGCTCCAGGGCTACACGTACGAGGCCGCCGACGCCTCCTTCGAGCTGCTGCTGCGCGCGGAGGCCGAGGGCCGGGCCCGCAAGTACTTCCGCGTGGAGTCCTGGCGCGCGATCGTCGAGGACCGCCCGGACGGCACCCACGCCAACGAGGCCACGGTCAAGGTGTGGGCCAAGGGCGAGCGGATCGTCGCCACGGCGGAGGGCAACGGCCCGGTCAACGCTCTGGACCGGGCGCTGCGGGTGGCCCTGGAGCGCTTCTACCCCCAGTTGGCCAAGTTCGAGCTGATCGACTACAAGGTCCGCATCCTGGAGGGCAAGCACGGCACGGAGTCCACGACCCGCGTGCTGATCTCCACGACGGACGGCACCCGCGAGTGGTCCACGGTCGGCGTCGCCGAGAACGTGATCGCCGCCTCCTGGCAGGCCCTGGAGGACGCGTTCACGTACGGCCTCCTCCACGCGGGCGTGGAACCCGCCGAGTAGCCCCCGGCGGGTCGGCAGGTGCCGGACCGCGTCCGCCGTCCGGCGAGGTCCGGTGCTCTTATGTCCTGTTCACACAAGGATGAGGGCGTTCGGGTAGCTTCGTGGGTATGAGGACCAGGCTGATATCCGTACGCGTGGGATCGGTGCTGTCCGGCCTGCTGCTGGCCCTGTCGGCGACCGCTCTCGTGGTCGCCCCCCAGGCGTCGGCCGACACCGGTGTCGCCGCCGTGGGGGAGGCCCTCAAGCGCGGGCCCGTCTACGTCGACCCCCGGGCCGAGGCCCAGCTGCCGAAGGACCGGGCGGACGCGCTCGCGAAGAAGATCAAGGACGCGAACAGGCCGGTGTTCGTCGCCGTGCTGCCCGCCACCGCGGAGTACCCCCCGGACAAGGTGCTGGGGGCCGTCCGCGCCGAGACGGGCATCACCGGGCTGTACGCGATCCGGCTCGGCGACGGCTTCGACGCCGGCGCCGACCGGACGGTCATGCCGAGGAACGCCGTCCGCAACCTGACCGACGCGGTGAAGGTCGGGTCCCCGGACGCGAGCACCCAGCTCGACAACTTCGTGGACCAGGCGCTCAGCCAGGCCAAGGGCCGCGCCCCCGCCTCCTGGGGCGGCGGCACCGGCACGGACTCCGGCGCCCCCGTCGGCGGGCTGATCACCCTCGCCGCGGTCGCCGCGGTCGGCGGCGGCGGTGCGTACGCGCTCGTGCGGCGCAACCGGAAGAAGAAGGAAGAGGCCCGGCGCGAGGCCGTCGAGCGGCTCGGCGTGGTCGTCGACGAGGACATCACGGCCTTCGGCGAGGAACTGGAACGGCTCGACTTCCACCCCGGCGAGCCCGGTGCCGACGACGCCATGCGCAAGGACTACGAGCAGGGGCTCGACTCGTACGAGAAGGCCAAACAGATCATGGCCTCGGTCCAGTACCCGGAAGAGGTCAAGGGGGCCACCCAGGCCCTGGAGGACGGCCGGTACGCACTGGCCCGGCTGGACGCGCGCCGGCAGGGCAGGCCGCTGCCCGAGCGCCGTTCGCCCTGCTTCTTCGACCCGCGCCACGGGCCGAGCACCGAGGACGCCACGTGGGCCCCGCCCGGCGGGGCCGAACGTACCGTGCCCGTCTGCACCGCGGACGCCGTACGGCTGCGCGACGGCCTGGACCCGGCGGTGCGCACGGTCGACACCGAGCACGGACCGCGCCCCTACTACGACGCCGGCCCGGCGTACGGTCCCTGGGCCGGCGGCTACTTCGGCGGCGGCATCCTCCCCGGCCTGCTCATGGGCACGATGCTCGGTTCGATGATGTCCAGCCCGGCCTACGCCTCCGACTTCGGCGGCGGCAACGGCTTCGACGGCGGCTTCGACGGCGGGGACGTGTCGGGGGCCGACTTCAACCCCTCCGACTTCGGAGGCGGGGACTTCGGCGGCGGCGGAGGCTTCGACGGCGGCGGCTTCGACGGCGGGGGCGGCTTCTAGCCGCCCCCGGAGCCGCCCGGTCAGGCCTGCTTGATCGCGGAGATGTCGAAGGTCAGCTTCACCTTGTCGCTGACCATCACGCCGCCGGCCTCCAGCGCGGCGTTCCAGGTCAGGCCCCACTCGGAACGCAGGATCTCGGCGGATCCCTCGAAGCCCACGCGCTCGCTGCCGTAGACGTCGGTGGCGGAGCCGTTGAACTCCAGGTCGATGGAGAGCGGCCGCGTGACGTCCTTGATGGTCAGCTCGCCGGTGATGCGGTACTTGTCGCCGCCCAGCTGCGCCGCCCCGGTGGACCGGAAGGTCATCTTCGGGAACAGCTCGGCGTCGAAGAAGTCGCTGCCCAGCAGGTGGGCGTCACGGTCCGCGATGCCGGTGTTGACCGAGCCGATCGCCACGTCGATGGAGGCGGTGGACCGGGCCGGCTCGCTGCCGTCCAGGTGCAGGCTGCCCTCGAACGTCTCGAACGCGCCGCGCACGTTGGTCACCATGGCGTGCCGGACGGTGAAGCCGATGCTGCTGTGGGCGGGGTCGATGGCGTAGTCGCCGGTGAGGGCGGCGAGCGCCGGGTCCACGGCGAGCGTGGCGGCGGTGGTGGCGTCGGCGGTCTGGCTGCGGCGGGTGAAGATGCCCATGACGTGCTCCTCGGTGGGGGGATCCGGGTCTGTTGAATGTTCAACGACCTCAACGAGAACGACGTTAGGCCTATTCCGTTCAAATTTCAACATCTCTGCGGGGTGTCACGCGGTTCTGTGGAAGTCACACAAAGGACGAAGGTCCCGTCTGGTGGAGTCCATGCATCCTTTCGCCGTACTGTGCGGGCCGGACAGCGGAACACTCCCGAGACTGTGCGGAATGAACGGAGGTTTTTGATGGCCCGCTTCGTAAGGTCGGTACATGACCGTTGTGGACCAGACCCCGAGCGAGCCCACGGACGCCCGCGGGCGCGTGGCCGAGCTGCACTCCCTGCGCGAGCAGGCGCGGCGCGGCCCCAGTGACCGCGCGACCGAGACCCAGCACGCCAAGGGCAAGCTCACCGCCCGTGAGCGCATCGCGCTGCTGCTCGACGAAGGGTCCTTCAAGGAGGTCGAGCAGCTGCGCCGCCACCGGGCGACCGGCTTCGGCCTGGAGGCCAAGAAGCCGTACACCGACGGTGTGATCACCGGGTGGGGCACGGTCGAGGGCCGCACGGTCTTCGTGTACGCGCATGACTTCCGGATCTTCGGCGGTGCGCTGGGCGAGGCCCACGCCACGAAGATCCACAAGATCATGGACATGGCCATCGCGGCCGGTGCCCCGCTGGTCTCCCTGAACGACGGGGCGGGCGCCCGGATCCAGGAGGGCGTCTCCGCCCTCGCGGGCTACGGCGGCATCTTCCAGCGCAACACCAGGGCCTCGGGCGTTATCCCGCAGATCTCGGTCATGCTGGGCCCGTGCGCCGGCGGCGCCGCGTACTCCCCGGCCCTGACGGACTTCGTGTTCATGGTGCGGGACACCTCGCAGATGTTCATCACCGGCCCGGACGTGGTCCGCGCGGTGACCGGCGAGGAGATCACCCAGAACGGCCTGGGCGGCGCCGACGTGCACGCCGAGACCTCGGGCGTCGCGCACTTCGCGTACGACGACGAGGAGACCTGCATCTCCGAGGTCCGCTACCTCATCTCGATGCTGCCCTCCAACAACCGCGAGAACCCGCCCGTCCACGAGTCGAGCGACCCGGCCGACCGCCGCAGCGACGTACTGCTGGACCTGGTCCCCGCCGACGGCAACCGCCCGTACGACATGCTCAAGGTCATCGAGGAGATCGTCGACGAGGGCGACGTCCTGGAGATCCACGAGCGCTGGGCCCGCAACATCATCTGCGCCCTGGCCCGGATGGACGGACAGGTCGTCGGCATCGTCGCCAACCAGCCCGGCCACCTCGCCGGCGTCCTCGACATCGAGGCCTCCGAGAAGGCCGCGCGCTTCGTCCAGATGTGCGACGCCTTCAACATCCCGATCATCACGCTGCTGGACGTCCCCGGCTTCCTGCCGGGCGTCGACCAGGAGCACGGCGGCATCATCCGCCACGGCGCCAAGCTGCTGTACGCGTACTGCAACGCCACCGTCCCGCGGATCTCGCTGATCCTGCGCAAGGCCTACGGCGGCGCGTACATCGTCATGGACTCCCAGTCCATCGGCGCCGACATCACCTACGCCTGGCCCACCAACGAGATCGCCGTCATGGGCGCCGAGGGCGCGGCCAACGTCATCTTCCGCAAGCAGATCGCGGACGCCGAGGACCCCGAGGCCATGCGCGTCCGCATGGTCAAGGAGTACAAGGCCGAGCTGATGCACCCGTACTACGCGGCCGAGCGCGGCCTCGTCGACGACGTCATCGACCCGGCCGAGACCCGCGAGACCCTCGTGGCCGCCCTCGCGATGCTCCGCAACAAGCACGCCGACCTGCCGTCCCGCAAGCACGGCAACCCGCCGCAGTAAGAGGAGACAAGCCACCGATGAGCACCGACACCCTTCTGCGCGTCGAAAAGGGCAACGCCGCCCCCGAGGAGCTGGCCGCGATCACCGCGATCCTGCTGGCCCGCGCCGCCGCCACCCCCGAGACCGCCGCCACCCCCCGCTCCCAGGCCGGCTGGCGCCGTCTGGAGCGCACCCCGGGCTTCCGCGCCCCGCACAGCTGGCAGGGCTGAGCCCCGAAGCCGAGAAGGCCCCGCACCGAACGGTGCGGGGCCTTCCGCGTTCCGCCCGCGGAGACCGCCCGCGCGAAACCGCCCGCGCGATGCCGAAGGCCCCCGTGTCGTGGACACGGGGGCCTTCGGCGGACGTCCGGCGGCCGCTACCGCAGGCGGGCCATCAGCGCGTGCTCGACGAGCGTGATGAGGGCGCTCTTGGCGTCCGCGCGGTGGCGGGCGTCGGTGGTGATGATGGGGGCGTCCGGGCCGATCTGCAGGGCCTCACGGACCTCCTCCGGCGTGTACGGCTGGTGGCCGTCGAAGCCGTTGAGCGCGATCACGAACGGCAGGCCGCTGTTCTCGAAGTAGTCCACCGCGGGGAAGCAGTCCGCCAGGCGCCGGGTGTCCACGAGCACGACGGCGCCGATGGCGCCGCGGACGAGGTCGTCCCACATGAACCAGAAGCGGTCCTGGCCCGGGGTACCGAAGAGGTACAGGATCAGGTCCTGGTCCAGCGTGATGCGGCCGAAGTCCATGGCGACCGTGGTGGTCGTCTTGTCCCCGGTGTGGGTCAGGTCGTCGATCCCGGCGGAGGCGCTGGTCATGACGGCTTCGGTGCGCAGCGGGTTGATCTCGGAGACCGCGCCGACGAACGTGGTCTTGCCCACGCCGAAGCCACCTGCCACCACGATCTTCGCGGAGGTGGTGGAGCGAGCGGGAGCCGCTCCGCCGTTAGAGCTTGCGAAGTCCACTGAGCACCCTTTCGAGCAGTGTCACATCTGGCTGGCCGCCGGCAGACTCGTCGCCGCCGGGCTGGTGAATGGCGACAAGGCCCGCCTCAGCCAGGTCGGCGACGAGGATGCGGGCGACACCAAGAGGAATGGAGAGAAGTGCCGAGATCTCCGCGACGGATTTGATCTCCTGGCACAGGCGGCAGATGCGCTGGTGCTCGGGCAACTGCCCTTGCAGGCGCGCGGGATCCGCCGTGGTACTGACCAGCGCCTCGATGGCGAGCTGGTAGCGCGGCCGGGTACGGCCGCCGGTCATCGCGTACGGACGCACCAGCGGGTTGTGTGCCTTGGGAGCCGGCTGCCGGGAAGCGCGCGGAGGCGGCTGCACCGGCATGGACGGCTGCTGAGGCTGCTGGGGCTGGCCGTACGGCTGTTGCTGGTACGGGTTGTGCTCCGGCACGGGCCGGCTGGGAGCGGAGGGGAAGTTGAAGCGGTTCTGGTCGTGCCCACCCTGCGGCTGCTGCTGCTGAGCGCCGCCATAAGGATGTCCTCCGGGTGTTGTCACGTTTCCTCCTCCGACTCCAAGAACGCAGTACTCCCTGTGGAACCGCGCCACCGCACCCTACGGTGCGATGGCGCGAAACACACTGCCTGTCTGTTAGTTGAGAAGACTTCCCTGCAGCTCCGCACGCAGATCCGGAGTCAGGACACTGCCCGCTCGGTCCACAAGGAGGGCCATCTCGTAGCCCACGAGGCCGATGTCGCACTCGGGGTGCGCCAGCACTGCCAGCGAGGATCCGTCGGAGACGGACATGAGGAAGAGGAATCCCCGGTCCATCTCGACCACGGTCTGGTTGACGGCGCCGCCCTCGAAGATACGGGAGGCTCCGGCGGTCAGCGAGGTCAGACCGGAGGCCACGGCCGCCAGCTGATCGGCGCGGTCGCGCGGAAATCCGTCGGACATCGCCAGCAGAAGGCCGTCGGCGGAGACCACCACCGTGTGGGACACCCCGGGGGTGTTGTCCACGAAGTTGGTGATCAACCAGTTCAGGTTCTGCGCCGCCTGGCTCATCGCGCTCACACTAACGCTCCTGGTCATAGCTGTTACTTGACTGCTCGGAACCCGCGTTGCGTCCCTGCTGGACACCCCGCCGCAGGTTGCTCAACCTGCCGCGGACGTCCTCCGGGGCGCGGGAGACCTGGGGGCCTCCCTGCGGGGTCGTCTCCGCTGCGCCCTCGACCAGGTTGGCCTTGGGCACCCGCCGAGGAAGACCGGACGGGGTGACCCCGCCCGCCTTCGGCTCACGGAGTTTGGCGGCCTGCTGCCAGCGCTCGTCGTTGCCCGAGCGCCAGCCGCTGGTGCCATCCGTGCTTTCCGCGTCCCGCTCCGGCGCCGCGGGCTGCTGCTGACGCGGCGGCCGCTGCTCGAAGAGGGACCCGGGGGACTCCGCTTCCTGTTGTGCCGGCTGCCACTGCTGCTGGCTGCCGCGGCGCGGCAGGCCCGCCCCGGTCATCGCGTGACCGGTGTCCGCAGCGGTGCCCGAACGGTCGAAGCCTACGCGCTCCGGAGCCTGTTCGGGTACGGCAGGCGATTCCGATTCGGTGCCGTAGTCCTGCTCGTACGCGGGCTGGTAGGCGTTCTGGGCGGGCCACTCGGCCTGCTCCGGCTTGGCCTCGTAGCCGCCGTCGTAGGACTGCCCGGACTGCTGCTGCTCCTGGTAGCCGGCTTCCGCATAACCGTAGTCCTGCGGCTGGTACGCGTCGAAGCCCTGCTGCGGCTGCTGAGCCTCGTAGGGGGACTCGTAACCCTGTTCGGGCTGCTGCTCGTAGCCCTGGTACGGCTGGTACCCGTGTTCCGGCTGGGGTTCCGGATAGCCGCCCTGGGCGGCCGGTCCGGCCTGGTCCTCGTACGACGGCTCCTGACCCTGGGGGTAGCCCCCCTGGGCCTGGGCCTCCAGCGCGGCACGGCGCTCCTCACGGACGAGGGAGCGGCCGACCGGGTCGAGGTCACGGCCGTCGGCGGACGGCTGGTCGTAGCGCGAGTCGTCGAAGCCGAGCTCGGCCGCCGTACGCATCGGAGCGGCCTGCTGGGCCTGCTGCTGCGGGATCATCGAGGAGACGGTGAAGTCGTCGTCCGGGATGCCCTCGCCACCGCCACCGTGGGTGATGGCGTCCGGGAGCATGATCAGCGACGTGGTACCGGCCGCCTCGCCCGAGGGGCGCAGCTGGACGCGGATGCTGTGGCGGTCCGCCAGCCGGCCGACCACGAACAGACCCATGCGCTGCGAGATCGCGGCGTCCACGGTCGGCGGGTTGGCGAGCTTGTGGTTGATGTCCGCGAAGTCCTCGGCGGTGAGGCCGATGCCCTTGTCGTGGATCTCGACCATCACGCGGCCGTCCGGCAGACGGGTCGCGTTGACGCGGACCTTGGTCTGCGGGGAGGAGAACGTGGTGGCGTTCTCCAGCAGCTCGGCGAGGAGGTGCACGAGGTCGGTCACGGCCTGGCCGTGGATCTCGGCGTCGGAGACGCCGGAGAGCTCGATGCGCTCGTACTGCTCCACCTCGGAGGAGGCGGCGCGCAGGACGTCGACGAGGGGCACCGGCTGGTCCCAGCGGCGGCCCGGCTCCTCGCCCGCGAGGATGAGGAGGTTCTCGCCGTTGCGGCGCATACGGGTGGCCAGGTGGTCCAGGCGGAAGAGGTTCTCCAGCTGGTCCGGGTCGGCCTCGTTGTTCTCCAGGTCGGTGATGAGGGTCAGCTGGCCCTCGATCAGCGACTGGTTGCGCATGGAGAGGTTCGTGAAGATCGCGTTGACGTTCCCTCGCAGGAGGGCCTGCTCGGCCGCGAGCCGGACCGCCTCGCGGTGGACCTGGTCGAAGGCGCGGGCGACCTCGCCGATCTCGTCCGCGGAGTCGATCGGGATCGGCTGCACGCGGGTGTCGACCTTGCCGGGGTCCGTGCGCGAGAGCTGGTCGACGAGCGACGGCAGGCGCTGCTCGGCGATGTCGAAGGCGGCGGAGCGCAGGCGGCGCATCGCACGGCCCATCTGGCGGGCCATGAGGCCAGCGAGGATGAAGGCGGCGAGCAGGGCCACGACGACGATGGCGCCGTTGGTGATGGCCTCGTTGCGGGCGGCGTCGGAGACCGCTACGGCGTCCTTGACGGCCTTGTCGAGGAGTTCCTTCTCGACCTCGTCGTAGCCGTCGAACTTCGCGGTGGCGGCGGCCTGCCAGGCGGCGGGCGTGGTGCCGCCTTCGGCCAGCTGCTTCTTGGTCGCGCCGCTGGCGATCGCCTCGGTCATACCGGTGAGGGGGGAGCCGTTGGGCCCCGCCGGCGGCGGCACGAACTTGGCGCCGGCCTGCTCGGCCTGGCGCTTGGCCTCGGTCAGCCGCGCCTCGCCCGCCTTGGACTTCGCCGCCATGACCTCCTTGAGGCGGTTCACGTCCTCCTCGGTACCGGCCGCGACGTACTCGCCGATGGCGATTTCCTCGAGGTAGGCGTAGGAGGAGAAGGCGACGAGCTGCCCCTTGCGTATGTTCTCGTCGGGGTTCGGACGGACCAGCAGGTGGGTGCCGACGGAACGCTGGAGCGAGTTCGCCGCCTTGGCGAGCTCGATCGCGTAGACCATGCGGCCGTACGAGGTCACGTTGCCGGTGCCGAGGCCGAGCTCGTTCGAGAACTGCATGAGGTAGTGCTCGACGAGCACATAACCCTCTTCGGTCGGGATGGGACCCGGCTGACCGTTCTGAAGGTTCTTCTTCGGGGTTTCGAGGGCCTGCTGGTAGGCCTTCTCGCGGACCTGCGTCAGCTTGGGCTCCTCCGCGCGGAAGAGCTCCAGACGCCGCTCCATGCCCTGGTTCTGGGGCAGGTCCTTGACGGCCTGGTCGAACTTCACCTTGGCCGTGTCGGTCGCGTTGCGGACCTTGGCGACGGTGTCGTTCTTGGAGTCGCCGGTCAGCAGCGGCTCGGCGGAGAGGTCACGCTCGTTGAGCAGCGCCTGGCTGTATTCGGAGGCGGCCTGGACGACCCTGGCTATCTTCTCGGCGTCCTTGGCCTCGTTCCAGGTGTCGATGGAGCCCTTCACCTGGAAGCCGCCCATGACCAGCCCGACGAGGGCGGGCACGAGCAGGATCGCGTTCAGACGGGTCGGCACGCGCCAGTTGCGCGGGGAGAACCTGCTGGTGCTCCCGCTGCTCACGGGCGGGGCCACGGGGACGTCGACCGGCGACGCGGCCGCTCGCGGCGGCGGGGTGAAGTTGCCGCGCGCGGGTTCATCCGCGGGGCTTGCGTTGCTTCGCCTCACTCGACCAACAACCTCTCGGCGGTACTACTAGCTAGTTCATTGAATTCCAGCACGGTTAACGGCCGTGTTCCAAACAGTTGAAACCGGCCATTCCCCGAGACCTACGCCTCACATAAATCGGACATAAAGAGCTTCCTGCGGCAAAAATAGGGGGAGTTGTGCGCGTAGCGGCACCAACCGAACGCACCCCGTCGCCAACTGCCGCCAATTCTCTGTCGAAACGTTATGAACCGAAGGGGCGGGCCGTGTCGTAGGACACAGCCCGCCCCTCCGGCGGCAGTTGAACGGTCTTACTTGAGCCGCGCCATCAGCGCGTGCTCGACGAGCGTGATGAGTGCGCTCTTGGCGTCCGCGCGGTGGCGGGCGTCGGTGGTGATGATGGGGGCGTCCGGGCCGATCTGCAGGGCCTCGCGGACCTCCTCCGGCGTGTACGGCTGGTGCCCCTCGAAACCGTTGAGCGCCACGACGAACGGCAGGCCGCTGTTCTCGAAGTAGTCCACGGCCGGGAAGCAGTCCGCCAGGCGGCGGGTGTCGACCAGCACGATGGCGCCGATGGCGCCGCGGACGAGGTCGTCCCACATGAACCAGAAGCGGTCCTGGCCCGGGGTACCGAAGAGGTACAGGATCAGGTCCTGGTCCAGCGTGATGCGGCCGAAGTCCATGGCGACCGTGGTGGTCGTCTTGTCCCCGGTGTGGGTCAGGTCGTCGATCCCGGCGGAGGCGCTGGTCATGACGGCTTCGGTGCGCAGCGGGTTGATCTCGGACACGGCGCCGACGAACGTGGTCTTGCCCACGCCGAAGCCACCCGCCACCACGATCTTCGCCGAGGTGGTGGAGCGGGCGGGAGCCGCTCCGCCGTTAGAGCTTGCGAAGTCCACTGAGCACCCTTTCCAGCAGCGTCACGTCCGGCGTGCCGCCGGCCTCTCCATTGCCCGGCTGGTGGATGGCCACCATTCCGGCCTCCGCCAGGTCGGCGACGAGGATCCGGGCCACACCGAGCGGCATCGACAGCAGCGCGGAGACTTCCGCGACCGACTTGACCTCACGGCACAGGGTGCAGATGCGCTGGTGCTCCGGGAGCAGGCCGGACAGGTGCATCGGATCGGCCGTGGTGCTGACCAGGGCCTCGATGGCGAGCTGGTAGCGGGGCCGGGTACGGCCGCCGGTCATCGCGTACGGACGCACCAGCGGCTGTTCGCCTTCCGAGTACGAATCTCCGTACGCATCGGGGTAGGCGGGGGGCGGGGTCATTGATCCTCCGGGCTGGACAGCAGTGGTCAGCGTGCCGTCTGACGGGGCGGCCGGTGGGGGGACGGTATGACGGCCTATCGGGGGTACTGGGTTCCGGGGCGGGAGCCCCGGTCTCCCGGCCGGCAGTACCGGCCGACCGGGAGATGGACGGTCAGCTGAGCAGGCTTCCCTGAAGCTCCGCGCGCAGGTCCGGGGTGAGGACGCTGCCCGCTCGGTCCACGAGGAGGGCCATCTCGTAGCCCACGAGGCCGATGTCGCACTCGGGGTGCGCCAGCACGGCCAGCGAGGATCCGTCGGAGACGGACATGAGGAAGAGGAATCCCCGGTCCATCTCGACCACGGTCTGGTTGACGGCGCCGCCCTCGAAGATGCGGGAGGCTCCGGCGGTCAGCGAGGTCAGACCGGAGGCCACGGCCGCCAGCTGATCGGCGCGGTCGCGCGGGAAGCCTTCGGACATCGCCAGAAGGAGGCCGTCGGCGGAGACCACCACCGTGTGGGACACCCCGGGGGTGTTGTCCACGAAGTTGGTGATCAACCAGTTCAGATTCTGTGCCGCCTGGCTCATCGAACTCAACTAACGCTCCTGCTGGTAAGTGGGGTCGATGTGGTAACTGCCGGTCGCCGGACCACTGTTGCCGGCCTGGCGACCCTGCTGGATACCCCGTCGGAGGTTGGTCAGACGGCCGCGGACGTCGTCGGGTGCCCGCGAGACCTGAGGGCCGGCCTGCGCGTCCGCCTGCTGCTGCGCGGTACCGGCCACGAGGTTGGCCCGCGGAACCCGGCGGGGCAGACCCGAGGTGGTGATGCCGCCTGCGGCGGGCTGGCGCACGCGCTCGGCCTGGCGCATCAGCTCGTCGTTCGGTGAGGACTTCCAGCTGACGGTCGGCATGGCGCCGGTCGTCGCCTGGGCGGGCTCGGCCGCGAACTCCTGGCCGCGCTGCGGCAGCTGGTGCTGCTGCGGGGCCGGGGCGGACTGCTGCGGCTGCTGGTGCTGCTGGGGAATCGCCGTGGCGGGAACCTGCGCGGGGGACTGCTGCCCCTCCTCGCGGAACCAGTTCGACTCCAGCGATTCGAAGATCGGGCTGCGGTCCTGGCCGTGACCCGTCGCCGGAGGCAGGGCCTCGGGCTGCGGGGCCTGCGGCTGCTGCTGCGGGGCCTGCGGCGAACGGGGGAACCCGCCCACACCCGGGCCGCCCGGACGCTGGGGCTGGAAACCGCCCGGGCGCTCGAACTGACCGGTGGCCGACTGGTCCTGGTAGCCGCGTACGTCGGGACGCTCGAACTGCCCGGTCGTGCTGTTGCCGCCGTTCCCCTGGGGGAGCGGGGCGTTGAAGTCGGGGCGGGCGAACTCGGCCGTCGAGCCGGGGCCCGACAGCTCGTCGTGGCCGCGCGCCTGGTCGGCACCCCAGCTGGTGGTCTGCGGGGCGGGAAGCTCCGCACGCGCGGCGCCGCCGCGCGGCGGCAGCTGCGGCCGCGGGCCGTTCTGCGCCGGATCCGCGGGGGCGGCCGGCTGCTGGAAGGCCTGCGGCTGCTGCTGGGGCTGCTGGCCCTGCTGCTGCGGGCGCTCGAAGCCGTTGCCCTGCTGGAACCCGGAGGGAGCGGCCGTCGGGCGGGCCTGCGGACCGCCGGACAGCCCGGCACCCGCGAAGTTCGCCGTGCCGGCGCCCGCGCCGGCCGTACCGCGGCCCGGCAGCGGCGAACCGCCGCCGAAGCCGCCCTGGCCCTGACCCTGGCCCTGGCCCGTCGGACCCGTCGGGGCACCGCCGCCGAAGCCGCCCTGGCCGCCCTGCTGCGGGCGGGCACCGGGGCCGCCCGGCTGCTGCGGCCGGCCGCCCTGCGGACGCTGCGGTCCGGCGCCGCCGTCGCGGCCCGGCAGCGCCGCACGCTGACCGCCCGCGCCGACCTGGCCGCGCTGGGCGGCGGAGCCGACGGGCTGACGCCCGGCAGGACCGGGAACGGAACCCTGCGCGGCCGCGGCCGGGCCACCGGCCGGAGGCTGGCCCGGAGCACCCGGGGCACCGGGACCGCCCGGCTTCTTGCCGCCCTGGGCGACGTCCACCGGAAGCATGACGAGGGCCGTCGTACCGCCCGAGTCGGAGGGGCGCAGCTGGATGCGGATGCCGTGTCGCAGGGACAGGCGGCCGACCACGAACAGGCCCATGCGGCGGGAGACGGAGACGTCCACGGTCGGCGGCGCCGCGAGGCGCTCGTTGATCGCGGCGAGGTCCTCGGGGGACAGGCCGATGCCGGTGTCGTGGATCTCGACGAGCACACGGCCGTCGGGAAGCGCGTGACCGGTGACCCTGACCTTGGTCTGCGGGGAGGAGAACGAGGTGGCGTTCTCCAGCAGCTCGGCGAGGAGGTGCACGAGGTCGTTGACGACGCGGCCGGCGACGTCGGTGCCGGGCACCGACGCGAGTTCGATGCGCTCGTACTGCTCCACCTCGGACGCGGCGGCACGGAGCACGTCGACGAGCGGGACGGGGCGGGTCCAGCGGCGGCCCGGCTCCTCGCCCGCGAGGACGAGGAGGTTTTCGCCGTTACGGCGCATGCGGGTCGCGAGGTGGTCGAGCTTGAAGAGCGAGGACAGCTGGTCCGGGTCGGCCTCGCGCGACTCCAGCTCGGAGATGAGCGAGAGCTGACGCTGGATGAGGCCCTGCGAACGGCGCGAGAGGTTGGTGAACATCGCGTTGACGTTGCCCCGCAGGAGGGCCTGCTCGGCGGCGAGGCGGACCGCCTCGCGGTGCACGTCGTCGAAGGCCGCGGCCACCTGGCCGATCTCGTCGCGGGTGTGCACGCCGACCGACTCCACGGACGTGTCGACGTCCTGCGGGTCGGACTCGGAGAGCTGCTTGACGAGCTCGGGCAGACGGTCCTGGGCCACGCGGGTGGCGGTGTCCTGGAGGCGGCGCAGCGAGCGGATCATCGAGCGGGCCATGACGAAGGCGCCGACGAGCGAGACGCCGAGCACGAGGAGGATCAGGGCACCGTTGATGATGGCGTCCTGCTGCGACTCCTGCTTGAGCTCGCGGGCCTTCTGCTCCATGTCCTCGAGGAGGCTGAGCTCGATCTGCTTCATCGCCGAGAGCTTGGTGCCGTCGGCGTCGTACCAGTCCAGCCAGGACCGGTTCTTCTCGCGCAGGAAGGCGTCCTGGGTCGAGAGCACGCGGCGCGCGTAGTGGTCGGCGCTGGCGATCTCGGAGTTTCCGTCGCCGAGGCCGGCGAGGAGTTCCTCGGAACGGCCCTGGTAGACGAGTTCGAAGGTCTTCTTCGACTGCTGCTCACCGCGCTGGGCGGAGAGCGCGTACAGACGGTCGTTCTCCTTCAGGTTGCCCTGCTTCTCCGAGCTCTCGGGGAGCGAGGCGGCGATGATCGCGCGCTGGATGGAGGCGTACTCCTTGGCGGACGAGAACGCCGCCAGGGCGCGCGTGCGCTTGATCATCTCCGGGTTGGAGGTGGCCTGGGCCATGTCCTGGGAGAGGGAGAGGAGCGAGACGATCAGCGCGTTGTACTCGGTGACGGTCTGCTGGGCACCGTTGGCGTACGCGTGCTTGCGGATGTCCTCGATGTTGGTGAGCTGACGGCCGATCTGCAGGATGTTGTTGCGGATCGACTTGAGGGTGTCGTCCTTGCCCTGGACGTCGTCGACCTTGTCGGTCGCGGCGGCGAAGGCCTTGGCAGCGTTGTCGGTCTCCTGGCGCTTGCCGTCGACCGTGCTGTTGCTCGTGCCCTTGCTGATCGAGAGCGGACCCGCCGAGATGTCCCGCTCCTCCTGGAGCATGGCGGCCAGGTGGGTGGCCTGCCGGGTCATCGTCGTCAGCAGCTGCATGTGTTCGAGCTGCGCGATGTCGTTGAGCGAGTCGTTGATGCGGAAGCCACCGAGCGTGGTGGCGGCGACGACCGGCAGGGTCAGCAGCGACACCAGTCGCGTGCTGATTCGCCAGTTCTGCATGGCGAGACGGGAACCGGGCCCGCTGGGGGCCTTCGGTATCGCCGTGTCCTGCGGCTCGGTCTGACCGGCCTTGGCGGACTTCCCGCGGCCCTTCGCCTTCACCGTCGCGGAGGCGTCGCGGCCCGCGCCGTCGACAGCCGGCCCGCGGTTCTGGGCGTGCTGGGGCGAGGTGCCACGGTCGGTCCCGCGCGGCTCCTGCTCGACCGCGGCGTCTCCACGGCCCTGGCGGGCCTGGGGAGACCCCTTGCCGTCCCTCTTGAATCGTCCCTGCACTAGCGTCGCAACCTCTGGACCAGGCGCCCCGCCGGGAGACCGGCGGAACGGTGTCGAGTCGTGGGGCACTAACGGCCCCATGGTGGTCGTCGGTGACCGGCGCGTCTCCTGCTGACTGCCACCGCGCTCGGCGCCAGTCGCGCCACCTGCGCGCCGGTTGATTACCGCGGTGGTCCCGCGAATTCCAGCACAGTGCCGGATCTCCAACAAGGTGCGCGTGTCGGCCCGGAGCGTCGGTGACGTCACGTGACGGGCGCACTACGCGACGTGGAGCCACTTTCGGTCGAAACCGGACTTACGCCACCCAAACGTCAGGCCTGTCAAGGTGTCCCAGTCGAGATGATCAGCAGCGGAATGGAACATTCAGTGGCGCAATGTCCGTTTCTTCGGCCCACTTTGACTGTCCGTTATGCCGGTATTGCCGGGTGGTGGGTGAGCAAACTCACACGGCCGTGGCCAATACTTACCGGTTCGGCGAGGGATTTAGATGTTTAGCCTTGCCCTTTACAGGGTTGACGGCCGCGTCAACCGGCACCCACAGACCAGCTGAGGCCTGAAACCCCCATGAAGACGACCACGATGTTCCGCAACATAGCCAACCCCCGCCGCACCACCCTCGCGCACCTCAAGGACGCCGAGGAGCTGCAGGCGGCCCCGGCCGCCCCGGAGCACGCCGTCGACCTGCCGACCCAGACGGCCAACCCGCGCCGCACGGTCCTCATGGACGCCCCGGTCGTCACCCCGGCGCAGTAGCGGCCGCGCAAAACAGCGCGGGGCGCCGCTGCCCACCGCGTTAGCCTGGAGTCCGCAGACTCCAGCAGGCGGAAATACAGAGGGGCAGACGCAACACGTGCGCATCGCCAGGTTCTCGATCGACGGAAATGTCGCCTTCGGCGCGGTCGAGGGCGACGCAGCCCTCGGGGCGGCCGAGGGTGGGCTCGTCCTCGACATCATCAAGGGCATCCCGTTCGCGGACTTCGAGCTCTCCGGTACGAAGGTCCCGCTGAGCAAGGTCCGACTGCTGCCGCCCGTGCTCCCCAACAAGGTCGTGGCCATCGCCCGCAACTACGCGGAGCACGCGGCGGAGCTCGCCAACGAGGTCCCGGACGAGCCGATCACCTTCTTCAAGCCGTCCACCTCGGTGGTCGGCCCCGGCGACCCGATCGCGTACCCCTCCTTCTCCGAAGAGGTCCACCACGAGGCCGAGCTGGCCGTGGTCATCGGCCGCATGTGCCGCGAGGTCCCGCGTGAGCGCGTCAAGGACGTCATCCTCGGCTACACCTGCGCCAACGACGTCACCGCGCGCGACGTCCAGCGGCGCGAGAAGCAATGGGCGCGGGCCAAGGGCTTCGACAGCTCCTGCCCCCTCGGCCCCTGGATCGAGACCGACCTGGACCCGGGCGACCTGACCATCCAGTGCACCGTCAACGGCGAACAGCGCCAGCTCGGCCGCACCAGCGAGATGATCCGCTCCATCGAGGACCTGGTCGTGCACATCAGCGAGGCCATGACGCTGCTCCCGGGCGACGTCATCCTCACGGGGACCCCGGCCGGAGTCGGCCCCCTCAACGTCGGCGACGAGGTCGCCGTCACCATCGAAGGCATCGGCACTCTCACCAACAAGGTGATCAAGCGTGGCTAACGCGACCCCCCGCGTACGTTTCTGTCCCTCCCCGACCGGCAACCCCCACGTGGGCCTGGTCCGCACCGCCCTCTTCAACTGGGCGTTCGCCCGCCACCACGGCGGCACGTTCGTCTTCCGCATCGAGGACACCGACGCGGCCCGCGACTCCGAGGAGTCGTACGGCCAGCTGCTCGACTCGCTGCGCTGGCTCGGCTTCACGTGGGACGAGGGCCCCGAGGTCGGCGGCCCCCACGCGCCCTACCGCCAGTCCGAGCGCATGGACATCTACAAGGACGTCGCGCAGAAGCTCCTCGACGGCGGTTACGCCTACAGGTGCTACTGCACCACCGAGGAGCTCGACGCGCGCCGCGCGGCCGCCCGCGCCGCCGGCAAGCCCTCCGGGTACGACGGCCACTGCCGCGAGCTGACCACCGTGCAGGTCGAGGCGTACGAGGGCGAGCACCGCTCCTCCATCGTCCGCTTCCGGATGCCCGACGAGCCGATCACCTTCACGGACCTCGTCCGCGGCGAGCTCACCTTCACCCCGGACAACGTGCCGGACTTCGGCATCGTCCGGGCCAACGGCGCCCCGCTGTACACGCTGGTCAACCCGGTCGACGACGCGCTCATGGAGATCACGCACGTCCTGCGCGGCGAGGACCTGCTCTCCTCCACCCCCCGCCAGATCGCCCTGTACAAGGCGCTGATCGAGCTGGGCGTCGCCAAGACCACCCCCGCGTTCGGCCACCTGCCGTACGTGATGGGCGAGGGCAACAAGAAGCTCTCCAAGCGCGACCCCGAGGCCTCGCTCAACCTGTACCGCGAGCGCGGCTTCCTCCCCGAGGGCCTGCTGAACTACCTCTCGCTGCTCGGCTGGTCCTTCTCCAAGGACCAGGACGTCTTCTCGATCGAGGAGATGGTGGCGAAGTTCGACATCGACGGCGTCAACGCCAACCCGGCGCGCTTCGACCTCAAGAAGGCCGAGTCGATCAACGGCGACCACATCCGCCTGCTCGACCCGAAGGTCTTCGCGGACCGCTGCGCGCCGTGGCTGCAGGCCCCGCACGCCAACTGGGCGCCCGAGGACTTCGACGCCGAGGCGTGGGCGCGCATCGCGCCGTACGCCCAGACCCGCGTGACCGTGCTCTCCGAGATCACCGCCAACGTCGACTTCCTGTTCCTGAAGGAGCCGGTGGAGGACCAGGCGTCCTGGGACAAGGCGATGAAGGGCGAGCCCGCGGCCCTGCTGACCACCGCGCGCGAGAACCTGGAGTCGGCCGACTGGTCGGACCCGGAGTCCCTCAAGCAGGCCGTCCTGACCGCCGGCGAGGCGCACGGCCTCAAGCTCGGCAAGGCCCAGGCCCCGGTCCGCGTGGCCGTCACCGGCCGCACGGTCGGCCTGCCGCTCTTCGAGTCCCTGGAGATCCTGGGCAAGGAGCGCTCCCTGGCCCGCATCGACGCGGCCCTGGCGAAGCTCGCCGCGTAACACCGCGCGTCCCACAGGGGGCGGCGGCCGGACCTCCGGCCGCCGCCCCCTGCGGCGTTGTCGGGGGCCGCCGCCATGGGCGTCCACGCCCGAAGACCGAACAGCGCCCCAGACCCCTTCGTCTGCATCGGCGGCGGCGCCCCGGCGGCCTTCACCGACCTCGTGGCCTTCTCCTCCAGCTCGGGCGACGGCTCGTACCCGACCTGGGTGGGCCGCGACGCCGACGGGGAGACCACCTGCTTCGTCGCGGACTTCTTCGTCGTGCCTCCGCGGGAGGCGGAAGCGGCGTAGCCTCGGCTCCATGCCGATCCGCGCCGTGCTCTGGGACATCGACGACACCCTGTTCGACTACACCGGGGCCGACGCCGCGGGGCTCGCGCGGCACCTGGCGGCGGAGGGGATCGCGCAGCGGTACGGCACGCCCGCCGAGGCGCTCGCGCTCTGGCGGCGCATCACGGACCGCCACTGGGCCCGTTTCGCGGGCGGCGAGGGCACCTTCCAGGGGCAGCGGCGGGACCGGGTGCGGGAGTTCCTGGAGCGGCCCGCGATGACCGACGGCCAGGCCGACGCCTGGTTCGACCAGTACGTCGCGCACTACAAGGCCGCCTGGAAGGTCTTCCCCGACGTCGTGCCCGTGCTCGACTCCCTCGCCGCCGACTACCGGCACGGGGTGCTCTCCAACTCCTCGCTCGCCAACCAGGACCCCAAGCTGCGCGACCTCGGCCTGCGCGACCGCTTCGAGGTACTGATCTGCGCCGTCGAACTCGGGGTGAGCAAGCCCGAGGCGGCGGCCTTCATCGCCGCCTGCGAGGCGATGGGCCTGTCCCCGGGCGACGTGGCGTACGTGGGGGACCAGCCCGAGATCGACGCGCGCGGTGCCCGCGACGCCGGCCTGGTCGCCTTCTGGCTCGACCGGGACGGCGGCCGGGGCCCCGGACCCGATGGCGCACACCGGATCGAGGGCCTTGACCAGCTCCCGGAGCTGCTGGCCGCAGATACCCGTTTTGGAGCACGGTCAGGCATCCGGTAATGTTCTTTCTGCGCCGCCGGAGCGGGCCGAAAGGCCGGACGGGGGCGCCACTCGAAAGAAAATCCCCCCGAGGGGTTGACTTTCAGTGGGGTATAGTGTAATTGGCAACACGAGGGTTTCTGGTTCCCTTATTCTAGGTTCGAGTCCTGGTACCCCAGCGCAGTGCAGCAGTAACGCAGTGCTTAGCCCCCGTTGTGTAGCGGCCTAGCACGCCGCCCTCTCAAGGCGGTAGCGCCGGTTCGAATCCGGTCGGGGGTACAGATCCTTCCCGCGAGATCTCCAGGGTCGCACCCGGACATTTTGATGCAGGATCGCTAGGGCCCCCGTTGTGTAGCGGCCTAGCACGCCGCCCTCTCAAGGCGGTAGCGCCGGTTCGAATCCGGTCGGGGGTACTGTGGTCTGGTCTAGACCACCCTTGGGCTATGGTGTAATTGGCAACACGAAGGTTTCTGGTTCCTTTGTTCTAGGTTCGAGTCCTGGTAGCCCAGCGCAGTACCTGCAAGCCCCCGTTGTGTAGCGGCCTAGCACGCCGCCCTCTCAAGGCGGTAGCGCCGGTTCGAATCCGGTCGGGGGTACGCACAGAAGAGGCCCTCCGCGTTCATCGCGGAGGGCCTCTTCGCTGTGTCCGGGACCCTCTGCGCGCACCGACAAGTACGGGCCCGGAGGCGCGTGTTCGGACGTGTGCGGCGTC
Organism: Streptomyces sp. NPDC053432; assembly: GCF_055585365.1. Classification (NCBI taxonomy): domain Bacteria; kingdom Bacillati; phylum Actinomycetota; class Actinomycetes; order Kitasatosporales; family Streptomycetaceae; genus Streptomyces; species Streptomyces sp. NPDC053432. The sequence continues at coordinate 163,268 of NZ_JBVJKF010000005.1, read as the reverse complement.
GTACGCGCCCCCGGGCCCGGGGGATGGATGAAGGGGGTCGGCGACCGGGGAGCGGATCAGCCGGAGCGGCGCAGGGCCTCCGTCAGGCGGGCGGCCGCGTCGATGACGGCCTGGGCGTGCATCCGGCCCGGGTGGCGGGTCAGGCGCTCGATCGGCCCGGAGACCGACACGGAGGCCACCACGCGGTTCGACGGCCCGCGCACGGGCGCCGACACGGAGGCCACGCCGGGCTCCCGCTCGCCGATCGACTGCGCCCAGCCGCGGCGCCGTACGCCCGAGAGGGCCGTCGCCGTGAAGCGCGCGCCCTGCAGGCCGCGGTGGAGCCGCTCGGGCTCCTCCCAGGCCATCAGGATCTGCGCGGACGAGCCGGCCTTCATCGGGAGCGTGGAGCCCACCGGGACGGTGTCCCGCAGGCCCGACAGCCGCTCGGCGGCCGCCACGCAGATGCGCATGTCTCCCTGACGGCGGTAGAGCTGAGCGCTCTCGCCCGTCACGTCGCGCAGGTGGGTCAGTACCGGTCCCGCCGTGGCCAGCAGTCGGTCCTCGCCGGCCGCGGCGGCGAGCTCCGCCAGCCGCGGACCGAGGATGAACCGGCCCTGCATGTCCCTCGCCACCATCCGGTGGTGTTCCAGTGCCACGGCCAGCCGGTGTGCCGTGGGTCGTGCGAGCCCTGTCGCCGCGACCAGCCCGGCGAGGGTGGCCGGACCGGACTCCAGTGCGCTCAATACCAGAGCTGCCTTGTCGAGAACGCCGACGCCGCTAGAGTTGTCCATGAAACGATATTCACGTCTCACACTGTGAAACGCAAGTTCAAATTTTCCAAGAACAAGCGAGTCTGTATGTGCGGGTCCACGAACCACTGGGTCCGAGCCGTCGTCCGGGACGTGGGGGTACGGGCGATCAGGCGCAACAGATCTCTATGAAGCGCCGGCACAACCGGCCGGCCGGAGGGAAAGCGATGGGTAGGACACTCGCGGAGAAGGTCTGGGACGACCATGTCGTCCGGCGCGCCGAAGGCGAGCCCGACCTCCTCTTCATCGATCTGCACCTGCTGCACGAGGTGACCAGCCCGCAGGCCTTCGAGGGCCTGCGTCAGGCCGGCCGCAAGGTCCGACGCCTCGACCTCACCATCGCGACCGAGGACCACAACACCCCCACCCTCGACATCGACAAGCCGATCGCGGACCCGGTCTCCCGGAACCAGCTGGAGACGCTCCGCAGGAACTGCGCCGAGTTCGGCGTACGGCTGCACTCGCTGGGCGACGTCGAGCAGGGTGTCGTGCACGTCGTGGGGCCGCAGCTGGGTCTGACCCAGCCCGGCACCACCGTGGTCTGCGGTGACTCGCACACCTCCACCCACGGCGCGTTCGGTGCGCTGGCCTTCGGCATCGGCACCAGCCAGGTCGAGCACGTTCTGGCCACCCAGACGCTGCCGCTGGCCCGCCCGAAGACGATGGCGATCACCGTCACCGGGGAGCTGGCCGAGGGTGTCACCGCCAAGGACCTGATCCTGGCCATCATCGCCAAGATCGGCACCGGCGGCGGCCAGGGCTACGTCCTGGAGTACCGCGGCGAGGCCATCGAGAAGCTCTCGATGGAAGCCCGCATGACCATCTGCAACATGTCGATCGAGGCCGGCGCCCGCGCGGGCATGATCGCCCCCGACCAGACCACCTTCGACTACCTCGAAGGCCGCGACCACGCCCCCACGGGCGAGGACTGGGACGCCGCCGTCGCGTACTGGCGGACCCTGCGCACCGACGACGACGCGGTCTTCGACGCGGAGGTCGTCATCGACGGCGCCGCGCTCTCCCCGTTCGTCACCTGGGGCACCAACCCGGGCCAGGGCGCGCCGCTGTCGGCCAACGTCCCCGACCCGGCTTCGTACGAGGACGCTTCGGAGCGTCTGGCCGCGGAAAAGGCCCTGGAGTACATGGGGTTGACCGCCGGGCAGCCGCTGCGCGACATCAAGGTCGACACCGTCTTCGTAGGTTCCTGCACCAACGGCCGCATCGAGGACCTGCGCGCCGTCGCCGGGATCGTCGAGGGCCGCAAAGTCGCCGACGGCGTACGGATGCTGGTCGTCCCCGGTTCGGTCCGGGTCGCCCTGCAGGCCGTGGAAGAGGGCCTGGACAAGGTCTTCAAGGAGGCCGGCGCCGAGTGGCGGCACGCGGGCTGCTCGATGTGTCTGGGCATGAACCCCGACCAACTGGCGCCGGGTGAGCGCTCCGCGTCCACCTCCAACCGCAACTTCGAGGGCCGGCAGGGCAAGGGCGGGCGCACCCACCTGGTCTCCCCGCAGGTGGCCGCCGCCACCGCGGTGCTGGGCCATCTGGCCTCGCCCGCCGACCTGTCCGCCGCCGACGCGACCGCCGGAGTCTGAACCATGGAAGCCTTCACCACCCACACCGGCCGGGCCGTCCCGCTGCGCCGCAGCAACGTCGACACCGACCAGATCATCCCGGCCCACTGGCTGAAGAAGATCACCCGCGACGGGTTCGAGGACGGGCTCTTCGAGGCCTGGCGCAAGGACCCGGAGTTCATCACGAACCGCCCGGAGCGCGCCGGCGCGACCGTCCTGGTCGCCGGTCCCGACTTCGGTACGGGTTCCTCGCGCGAGCACGCCGTCTGGGCCCTGCAGAACTTCGGCTTCAAGACGGTCATCTCCTCCCGCTTCGCCGACATCTTCCGCGGGAACTCGCTGAAGAACGGCCTGCTGACCGTCGTCCTCCCGCAGGAGACCGTCGACAAGCTGTGGGAGCTCACCGAGGCCGACCCGGCCGCCGAGATCACGGTCGACCTGGTCGCCCGCGAGGTCCGAGCGGAAGGCGTCGTAGCGGAGTTCGAGCTCGACGACAACGCCCGCTGGCGTCTGCTGGAGGGGCTGGACGACATCTCGCTCACCCTTCAGAACGAAGCGGACATCGCCACGTACGAAAGCGCCCGCCCGGCCTTCAAGCCGCGCACCCTTCAGGCCTGATTCCTGCCTGATCAGCGCTTATTCACCTTCGGGTGATCACATCGACAACACTGTGCCCCCCACCGGACGGTGGGGGGCACAGCTGTGTGTTGAGGCCCCGTGAGGCGACAACTCGCCCCAGATGGCACAATCTGTGCATGGAACGCGACAGTCAACTTGAGCTCTACGAACTGGTCGCGGATCGATTGAAAGAAGCACACACACGGGTGCGCTCACTGCAAGTCCCGGAGGGCGTAAGGATGGCGCTGTCCCGGAAGCTGTTGGTCGTCACGGCCGCGGCGAAGCACGATCTCGCCGATGCGGCAAGGCGCCTGGACAGGTTGATGAAGGACCTCGACGAGGGTCGATTCCCTGAAGGCGACTGATGCGAAGGAACTCCGTAACGTCCTCCGGCGTTGCGGCACTAGGGTGATTAGCCCGTTTCGTGTTTGATTTGCGGTATATATCCGCCTAACGTGCGAAATAAGCTTGAACACATTCGTTCTGGCGAAGTCTCCGAAGGGGAAGACGTGAACAAGGCGCAGCTCGTAGAAGCGATTGCCGACAAGCTGGGCGGCCGCCAGCAGGCCGCGGACGCTGTCGACGCGGTACTGGACGCGATCGTCCGCGCTACCGTCGCGGGCGACCGGGTCTCGGTCACGGGCTTCGGCTCGTTCGAGAAAGTCGACCGGCCGGCCCGTTACGCCCGCAACCCGCAGACGGGTGAGCGCGTCCGGGTCAAGAAGACCTCGGTGCCCCGCTTCCGCGCGGGCCAGGGCTTCAAAGACCTGGTCAGCGGCACCAAGAAGCTCCCCAAGGGCGGCGAGGTCTCGGTGAAGAAGGCGCCCAAGGGCAGCCTCACCGGGGGTGCCTCCGCGACGGTGAAGAAGGCCGCCGCGAAGAAGGCCACCACCGCCAAGAAGGCCGCGGCGAAGACCGCGGTCGCAAAGAAGACCGCGGCGAAGAAGACCACCGCGACCGCCAAGAAGACCACCACCAAGACCGCCGTGGCCAAGAAGGCCGCCCCGGCGAAGAAGGCCAACGGGGTCAAGAAGGCCGCGACGACGGCCAAGAAGACCACCGCCGCCGCCAAGAAGACCGCCCCGGCGGCCAAGAAGGCCACGGCGAAGACGACCGCGCCCGCCAAGAAGACGACGACGCGCAAGGCCACCGCGAAGAAGACCACCACCGCACGCAAGAAGTAAGCGGGGGTACGAGTCACACACGCCGGGCCGGTTCCCCCTGGGGGAGCCGGCCCGCGGTGCTTTGCCCCGCTGCCCGGCATTCGCGCAGGTCAGAGGCGGGGAGAGGCAGGTGTCAGAAGGTCTGCAGCGTGACCAGGGTGATGCGCAGCCCCGGGCCCTCGCCGTCCGTCTCGATCCGGACGCGCTGTCCGGGCCTCAGCATCCGCAGGCCCCCCGCGTCGAAGGCGGCTGTCTCGAAGGGCACCGGGGTGCCGTCGTCCAGCAGCACACTGCCGCTGCGGGTCTCGGAATCGTACGTGTACGCGGTCGCCTGCATACCGGCACTGTATCGGGCCGTGTGGCGGCCCACGCCGAGGGCGAGCGCGGTCCGCAGATCCGCCGCCGTGTCCACGTCGCGCCGCACGCTGTCCACGCCCGCCAGTGCGATTTCCACCGCCCCCGAGGCCGAATGCCTGGCCCGCGAGGACCCCCCGAACGAGGGTGCCAATTCCATGTCCGGGGCCGCCGAAAGCAAGGTCGTCCCGATTCCGGCGGCATCCGCCAGAAATGCCCGGGGAAATACGGCGGCCGTATCGAGCACGCGTAGCAATTCCCGGGGCCGCAGTGCCGGCAGGTCGGCGTTCATCGCGGCCACCGCCGCCCCAGGCCGCCCCGCCCGCACCGCCCGCGCCCCATGGGCCAGCGCCGCGTTGAGACCGGCCCCCGGGGCGTCCGGGACGATCCGCGCACCCAGCCCCGCGAGTTCCGAGCCGGCCGCCGCGTCGTCCGTGACGACCACCACATCCGCGACCGCGCTGCAGGCCAGGGCCCCGGCGACGGTGTCCAGGGCGAAGGCCAGGGCGAGTCCGGGACGGGCCGCGCCCACGGACGCGGCGAGACGGCTCTTGGCCACCGCCAGAGGCTTCAGCGGGACCACCAGACTCCAGACGGCGTTCGTGGCCGCCCCCTTCCCTCGGGTTTCTCCCTCCGGCGCACTCGGCCCCCATTGTCACCTCCGCCGGGACGGCCCGGGGCGGTCCCACGTGAGCGGGGCGTACGGTGTTCTCGACAGAGACCGGACCGGGGGCCACACTTGTCCGGCCGACGAGGTGCCCAAGCCGCGCACCGGTCCTAGAGGAAGGTGTCCGAGTGTCCCGCCGCAGAATCGGCTTCTGGTACCGCCTGGCTGCGGTCATCGCCAAACCGCCCCTGGTAGTGCTCTTCAAGCGGGACTGGCGGGGAATGGAGCACATTCCGGCCGATGGTGGATTTATCACCGCCGTCAATCACAACTCGTATCTGGACCCGCTCTCCTACGCGCACTTCCAGTACAACACCGGCCGGGTGCCCCGATTGCTCGCGAAGGCGGCGCTCTTCAAGGTGCCTATTGTCGGCTCGATCCTGCGCGGCAGCGGGCAGATCCCGGTCTACCGGGAGAGCACCAACGCCCTGGACGCATTCCGGGCCGCCGTGGACGCCATCGAGCGCGGCGAATGCGTGGCCTTTTACCCGGAGGGCACCCTCACCCGCGACCCCGACATGTGGCCGATGGCCGGCAAGACCGGCGCAGCCCGTGTCGCGCTGATCACCAAGGCGCCCGTCATTCCCGTGGCCCAGTGGGGCGCGAATCTCGCGATGCCGCCCTACGCCAAGGAGAACAAGGTCAGCCTCTTCCCGCGCAAGACCCTCCAGGTGCTCGCCGGACCACCGGTGGACCTCTCCGCCTTCTACGACCGGGAACCCACCCCGGAAGTGCTCAAGGAGGTCACCGAGGTCATCATGGCGGCCATCACCGGGCTGCTGGAGGAGCTGCGCGGCGAAAAGGCGCCCGAGCAGCCGTACGACCATCGCAAGGCCAGGGCGGAACAGCGGCGCAAGGCCGCGGGGGAGGGCAAGAAGTGACACGTCCCGTGAAGGCGGCCGTCTTCGGAACAGGCTCGTGGGGCACGGCCTTCGCCATCGTGCTCGCCGACGCCGGCTGCGAGGTGACCCTGTGGGGCCGCCGCCAGGAGCTGGTCGACGCCATCAACACCAGCCACACCAACCCGGACTACTTCCCCGGTGTCGAACTCCCCGCCGGCCTCCGGGCCACCACCGACCCGGCCGAGGCCGCGGCGGACGCCGACTTCACCGTCCTCGCCGTCCCCTCCCAGACCCTGCGCGGCAACCTCGCCTCCTGGGCCCCGCTGCTGGCCCCCGACACGGTGCTCGTCTCCCTCATGAAGGGCATCGAACTCGGCACCGCCAAGCGGATGAGCGAGGTCATCGAGGAGGTCGCCAAGGTCCCCGCCGAGCGCATCGCCGTGGTCACCGGCCCCAACCTCGCCCGGGAGATCGCCGCCCGGCAGCCCGCCGCCTCCGTCGTCGCCTGCATGGACGAGGCCGTGGCCCAGCGCCTGCAGGCCGCCTGCCACACCCCGTACTTCCGCCCGTACACGAGCACCGACGTCATCGGCTGCGAACTCGGCGGCGCCGTCAAGAACGTCATCGGCCTCGCCGTCGGCATCGCGGACGGCATGGGCCTCGGCGACAACACCAAGGGCTCGCTGATCACCCGCGGACTCGCCGAAGCGACCCGCCTGGGCGTCGCGATGGGCGCCGACCCGCTCACCTTCTCCGGCCTCGCGGGCCTCGGCGACCTCGTCGCCACCTGCTCCTCGCCGCTCTCCAGGAACCACACCTTCGGCACCAACCTGGGCCGCGGAATGACCCTGGAGGAGACCATCGCGGTCACCAAGCAGACCGCCGAAGGGGTCAAGTCCTGCCAGTCCGTGGCCGATCTGGCCCGCCGGCACGGGGTGGACATGCCGATCACCGACACCGTGGTGGACATCGTCCACCACGGCAAGCCCACCCTGGTCGCACTCAAGGAACTGATGGGACGCAGCGCCAAACCGGAACGTCGCTGACACCCTTCCGCACGCATGAGCGGGTACCCTCGTGGCGATATGAGCAGCGAGAACCTCCCCCAGACCCCTGAGCAGCAGGGCCGCAAGCCCCGCGTGGCCGTCGTGTTCGGCGGCCGCAGCTCGGAACACGCCATCTCGGTCGTCACGGCGGGCGCCGTCCTGCGCTCCATCGACCGGTCCAAGTACGAGGTGCTGCCCATCGGCATCACCACGGACGGCCGGTGGGCGCTGACCGCCGACGCACCCGAGCGCATGGCCATCGCGGACCGGCAGCTCCCGAGCGTCGAGGAGCTCGCGGACTCCGAGGACGGCTCCGTCGTGCTCTCGGTCGATCCCGCCAGCCGCCAGGTCGTCTACACCGAGCCCGGTGCCGTTCCCAAGGCCCTGGGCGAGGTCGACGTCGTCTTCCCCGTCCTGCACGGCCCCTACGGCGAGGACGGCACCCTGCAGGGCCTCCTGGAGCTCTCCGGGATCCCGTACGTCGGCTCCGGCGTCCTCGCCTCGGCCGTCGGCCAGGACAAGGACTACATGAAGCGGGTGTTCACCTCCTTCGGGCTGCGCGTCGGCCCGTACGTGACCATCCGCCCCCGCGAGTGGGAGGCCGACCAGGCCGCCGCCAAGGACAGGATCCTGGACTTCGCCGCCGAGCACGGCTGGCCGCTGTTCATCAAGCCCGCCCGGGCCGGCTCCTCCATCGGCATCACCAAGGTCGACGACCCCTCCGGCCTCGACGCGGCGATCCGCGAGGCGCGCCGCCACGACCCGAAGTTCATCGTCGAGGCGCTCCTGCGCGGCCGGGAGATCGAGTGCGGCGTGCTGGAGTTCGAGGACGGGCCGCGCGCGAGCGCCCCCGCCGAGATCCCGCCGGTCTCCAGCCACGACTTCTACGACTTCGAGGCGAAGTACATCGACTCCGCCTCCGGGATCGTGCCCGCCCCGCTCACCCCGGAGCAGACCGCCGAGGTCCAGCGCCTCGCGGTCGAGGCCTTCGAGGCCGCGTCCTGCGAGGGCCTGGTGCGCGCCGACTTCTTCCTCACCGAGGACGGCGAGTTCGTCATCAACGAGATCAACACGATGCCGGGCTTCACCCCGATCTCGATGTACCCGCTGATGTGGCAGGAGTCGGGCATCGGCTACCAGGAGCTGGTGGACCGCCTGCTCCAGGCCGCCCTGCGCCGCTCCACCGGCCTGCGCTAGCCGCACCGGGCCCCGTACCGCAGACCGCCCGCCGACCCGCCCCGGAAGGGGCCGGTCGGCGGGCGGTCGCTGTGAGGAGGGCCCGGCGGTGTGCTCAGTACGAGGAGACGCCCTCCGGCACCGTCCTGGCCACAGCCGTGGACAACCCCACCAGCATCCCCGCGTCCGTGGCATGCTCCTTGTCGACCACGACCTCCGTGTATGCCTTGCGCAGACCGGTGGTGAACCGGAAACCCCCGTCGTCGAGCTTCTCCAGCAGCCAGGAGACCCCGTTCACCTGGACGCCCTCCTGCTCCGGATCGGCCATCGCGGGAGGTCTGGGGATACCGCACCGCAGTACGATCGCCGAGCCGCCCCACGCGGCGGTCAGCGCGGACTCCGGTTCGGTCCTGGTCCGGGCCTGACCGGCCACCGTCTCCGGGAGCTCCCCGTGCAGCGCCGCACAGAGCCCCGCGACCTCGGCCGGCGGCGTGGGCGGCGGGTCCACCCGTGCCCCGGACCCACCGGGGGAGCACGCCGCGAGGGCCACGAGGGCCGTCGCGGCAGCGGCGGACAGGGCACGGACACGGACGACGGGCCGGGGGTGCAGTGACATCACCGGCCAACAGTAGACGGGGGCTACAGATGGACCACCGGGCAGGTCAGGGTGCGGGTGATCCCCTCCACCTGCTGGACCTTGGCGACCACCATGCGGCCGAGCTCGTCCACGGTGTCGGCCTGGGCGCGCACGATCACGTCGTACGGCCCGGTCACGTCCTCGGCCTGGATCACCCCCGGGATCTGGCCGATGGACTCGGCGACGAACGACGCCTTGCCCACCTCGGTCTGGATAAGGATGTACGCCTGTACCACGGAACCTCCAGGGCGGCCACGAGGATCATTTCCCCTAACCTTCGGGTGGGCCCCACACGATCGAAAGGGCCGGGGGAAGAAGGGACGCCACGGTACCGCGTCGCCGAGCGCCACGGGGAGACCCGGGGGCACGGCGCCGCGCGCAGCGGGGCGTACGGAGAGCAGAAGTTGACGTATCTGTTGACGGTACCCAGAGCTGTGACGGCTCGCGACCGCAAGCGGACTGGGCAAGAAGGGGCACAGCGATGAAGGGCACTGTGGGCGAGCTGGGGGAGTTCGGCCTCATTCGGGAACTCACCTCACGGCTCACCACCACCCCGGCGGTCCGGCTCGGTCCGGGCGACGACGCCGCGGTGGTGTCGGCCCCCGACCGGAGGGTCGTGGCGAGCACCGACATCCTGTTGGAAGGCAGGCACTTCCGGCGCGACTGGTCCACGGCGTACGACGTCGGCCGCAAGGCCGCCGCCCAGAACCTGGCCGACATCGCCGCCATGGGCGCCGTGCCGACCGCGCTCCTCCTCGGCCTCGTCGTCCCGGCCGAACTGCCGGTCACCTGGCCCACCGAGCTGATGGACGGCATCCGCGACGAATGCCAGGTGGCCGGCGCGGCCGTCGTCGGCGGCGACGTGGTCCGCGGCGACGACATCACCGTCGCCATCACCGCCCTCGGCGACCTGCGCAACCACGAGCCCGTGCTGCGCTCCGGCGCCCGGCCCGGCGACGTCGTCGCCGTCACCGGCTGGCTCGGCTGGTCCGCCGCGGGCTTCGCCGTGCTCTCGCGCGGCTTCCGCTCCCCGCGGGCCTTCGTCGAGGCCCACCGGCGCCCCGAGCCCCCGTACCACGCGGGCCCCGCCGCCGCCGGACTCGGCGCCACCGCCATGACCGACGTCAGCGACGGACTGATCGCCGACCTCGGGCACATCGCCGAGGCCAGCAAGGTGCGGATCGACCTGCACACGGCGGCCCTGGACATCCCGACCCAGATGTACGACATCGGCCAGGCCGTCGGCGTGGACCCGCTCCAGTGGGTCCTCACCGGGGGAGAGGACCACGCGATCGTGGCGACCTTCCCGCCCGATGTGAAGCTGCCCGCCCGCTGGAAGGTCATCGGGGGAGTGCTCAACCGCTCCGCGCTGCCCCAGGTGACCGTGGACGGCGCACCCTGGGCCAGCACCGGCGGCTGGGACCACTTCGGGGCCGACCCGGCATCCCACGACGGACCGGCGTGAGCGTCGCCCCGCCCCGGTGCCTGACCGTCGCCGGATCCGACTCCGGCGGCGGCGCGGGCATCCAGGCCGACCTCAAGACCATGCTGGCGCTCGGCGTCCACGGGATGAGCGTGGTGACCGCCGTGACGGCACAGAACTCCCTCGGGGTGCAGGGCGTCTGGGAGCTGCCCGCGGAGGCCGTCAGGAGCCAGTTCAGAGCCGTCGTGGACGACATCGGCGTGCAGGCCGTGAAGACCGGGATGCTCTCCTCCGCCGTACTCGTGGAGACCGTGGCCGAACTGCTGGCCACCACCGGCGCCCCGGCCGTCGTGGACCCCGTCGGCGTCTCCAAGCACGGGGACGCGCTGCTCGCCGCCTCGGCGCTGGACGCCGTACGCACGGAGCTGCTGCCCCGGGCCACCGTGGCCACGCCCAACCTGGACGAGGTGGCGCAGCTCACCGGCCTGGCCGTCGAGCGCGAGGACGACATGCGGCGGGCCGCCGACGCGATCCTCGGCTACGGCCCCCGGTGGGCGCTCATCAAGGGCGGCCACCTCGCGGCCCACGGGGACCGGGCCGTCGACCTGCTCACGGACGGGACCGAGGAGCACTGGCTGCGCGCCCCCCGGCATCCCAACCGGCACACCCACGGCACCGGCTGCACGCTCGCCAGCGCGGTCGCGGCCGGCCTCGCCAAGGGCCTGACCGTCCCGGCGGCCGTCAACGGAGCCAAGGAGTACGTCACGGGCGCCATCGCCGCCGGCTTCACGCTCGGCGGGGGCATCGGCCCGGTGGACCACGGCTGGCAGTGGCGCTGAGGCCGGCCCCGTCGCGGTGACCTGACGGCCGTCAGGTCACCGCGA